>CALDQK010000042.1 GCA_937911525.1 uncultured bacterium | reverse complement strand
GCTCGCGAGCGCGAGCGAGATCGGGAGCGAGACCGAGCCGATGTTGCCCAGCCACTCGACGGTGGGGTGGTCCTTGTCGATGTCGAGCTCGAGCGCGCCGAAGAGCGCCTTGCGGTAGCTCGCGCCGACCTGGTGGCACACGATCTGGTCGGGCGTGTCCTTGTCCCAGCCGAGGGTGTCGGTGAAGGCTTCCCAGGCCTGGCTCGCGAGCTTGGTCCCGAAGGAGAGCACGTCCTCGCCGTGGGTGTCCATCAGCGGCGAGGCGCCGTGCGCGAAGCCCTGGTCGGGGGCGCTGCGGCAGAGCTGGAAGTGCTCGGTGGCCTGGGCGCAGGCGCCGCCCAAGAGGCGCGGGCCCTCGCGCAGCTCACGCTTGGTCAGCACCGCCGCGACCGAGCCGGAGCCGATGGTGAGCGAGGCGAAGCTCGGCCGGAGCGAGCGGCGGGTGACGCCGTTCTTGCTCTTCTCGAGCAGGTAGTTGACGGTCGTGTCGACCAGGTTCTCGCCGGCCTCGGTCGAGACGACCACGCCGACATCGATCTGGCCGAGCTCGATCATGTTGGCGACGGTGATCAGCCCGTTCATGAAGCCCAGGCAGGCGTTCGAGATGTCGAACACCATGGCGTGGGGCGAGAGCCCGAGCTGCCCGGCGACGACGCTGGCCGTGGCGGGCTCGAGGTAGTCGCGGCACACCGAGGTGTGGACCAACGCGCCGACCCGACCGACCTCGATGTCGGCCTTGGCGAGCGCCTTGCGCACGCTGAGGACGCTCTTGCTCGAGGGCGCCGTCTCCGGCTCCCAGAAGCGTCGCTCGCGCACACCGCTGATCATCTCCAGACGCCCAGGCGACATGGAGAGTTTGTCGTAGAGGGGGGCGAGCCGGTCCTCGAGGGCCGCCGAGCTGACCACCCGAGGGGGCAGCTCGTAGCCAAATGCCGGCATCGCAACACGGGTAAAACGCATTTCCGAGCCTCGATGGGGGCGCGGAGTCTAGCACGGGTCCCTGAGGCATGCCGCCGCCATCATGGGCGCCGGGCGCCCTCGGGCTAACCCGCACAGCGACGGCGACTTCGGACTCAGATCGGCCTCGCTGGCACGCGAGTCCATCCCCTGCGCGCCGAGTGTGGTAATTTCCGCGCCCTCACACGGAAAACACTTTTTCCCACCCGCAGAAGGGCTCTTGACCATGCAGGATGCCAAGCACCGCATCGTCATCACCGGCCTGGGCCTCACGGCCCCCAACGGCAACGACCTCGGCGAGTTCCGCAACAACTTGCTCGAGGGGCGCAGCGGCGTCTCGGACTACGAGATCCGCTACGTCGGCGCGACCCACGCCGGGGTGTGCGACTTCGACGCCAAGCGCTATCAGAAGCGCAAGGAGATCCGCCGCGGCACCCGCGCGGGCTCCATCTCGATCTACTGCGCCCAGGAGGCGATCAAGGACTCGGGCGTCGACCTCGACGCCCTCGATCGCAGCCGCGTCGGCGTCTACCTCGGCATCACCGAGCACGGCAACGTCGAGACCGAGAACGAGGTCTACGACCTCACGGTCAACAACAACTCCGACGTCCGCTTCTGGTCGCACCACCACAACCCGCGCACGGTCGCCAACAACCCCGCGGGCGAGGTCACGATCAACATGGACCTCCCCGGTCCGCACTACACGATCGGCGCGGCCTGCGCGGCCGGCAACGCGGGCCTGATCCAGGGCCTCCAGCAGATCCTGCTGGGCGAGGTCGACGTGGCCCTGGCCGGCGGTGTGAGCGAGGCGGTCAAGACCTTCGGGATCTTCGCCAGCTTCAAGGCTCAGGGCGCCCTGGCCGAGCACAGCGACCCGACCAAGGCCAGCCGCCCCTTCGACACCAGCCGCAACGGGATCGTCGTCAGCGAGGGCGGCGCGATCTACGTGCTGGAGAGCCTCGAGCGCGCCCAGGCGCGCGGCGCCCAGATCTACGGCGAGATCGTCGGCTACGCGATCAACTCGGACGCCACCGACCCGGTGCTGCCCAACTCCGAGCGCCAGGCCCAGTGCATGCGCAAGGCGCTGGCGCGGGCCAAGATGGACGCCAGCGAGGTCGACATCCTCAACACCCACGCCACCGCGACCAAGTCGGGCGACATCAAGGAGTGCGCGGCGGTGCGCGAGGTGACGGGCGACGACCCCAACGTCTACGTCAACAACACCAAGAGCTACATCGGTCACTGCATGGGCGCCGCGGGCGCCCTCGAGCTGGCCGGCAACCTGCCTAGCTTCAAGGACAACGTCGTCCACCCCACGATCAACGTGGACGAGCTCGACCCCGAGTGCGCGCTCAAGGGTCTCGTGATCAACGAGCCGCGCGAGGTCAAGCAGGTCGACGTGGTCCTGAACAGCAGCTTCGGCATGCTGGGCATCAACTCCGCCGTGATCGTACGGCGCTTCGTCAAGTAACAGGAGGAGGAGCCGTGGAGAGTTCCGAGATCCCGGGCGTCATCATCGACATCATCAACACCATCGCGCCGGACGAGGAGACCGACGACCTCAAGCACGACGTTCGTCTGCGTGACCAGCTCGACCTCGACTCGATGGACTTCCTCGACATCGTGATGGAGCTGCGCAAGCGCTACGGCATCGAGGTCCCCGAGGAGGACTACCCCAAGCTCGCCTCGCTCGACAGCTGCGTCGAGTACCTCGGCCCCAAGCTGGCCGATAAGTAGGGAGTAGCTCCCCCGAGCCTTTGGCACGGCAGCGGAGGCGTTTAGCCTGTGCGCCGCGCGGAGGGTGGCCTCCGCCGCCGCGCGCCCGATCGGGCGCGCGCCGAGCGGGGGCTGCTTTCGTATTGAGCCCCAGGTATAGAGCCCAACACCAGCCACCACCGAGAGAAGAGAGCTCGTGGCCAGCGACTACGACGTCATCATCATCGGCGCCGGCATGGCCGGCCTCTCGGCCGGGATTCGCCTGGCGATGTACGAGCGCCGGGTGCTCATCCTGGAGCGGCACTACATCCCCGGCGGGCTGAACTCCTACTACCACAAGTTCAAGCGCCCCTTCGACGTTGGTCTGCACGCCATGACCAACTACGTGCCCAAGGGGACCAAGCGCGCGCCGCTGACCAAGCTCCTGCGCCAGCTGCGGGTCCGCTACGACGACCTGCAGCTCAAGGAGCAGTACGGGAGCCAGATCCTCTTCCCCGGGGTGACCCTGGACTTCAGCAACGACTTCGAGCAGCTGCGGAGCGAGGTCGCGCGCGCCTTCCCGGATCAGGTCGACGGCTTCGACGCGCTGACCGCTGAGGTCATGGCCTACGACGAGCTCTCGCTCGACAAGGAGCCGATCCCCAGCCGGCCGGTGCTCGCCAAGCACCTCAGCGACCCGCTCCTGATCGACATGCTCTATTGCCCGCTCATGTTCTACGGCTCGGCCGAAGAGAACGAGATGGAGTTCGGGCAGTTCTGCATCATGTTCAAGAGCATCTTCCGGGAGGGCTTCGCCCGCCCGGAGGGCGGCGTGCGCACGATCATCGACCTGCTCAAGCAGAAGTTCCTCGAGCTGGGCGGCGAGCTGCGCTTCCAGCGCGGGGTCGAGCGGATCGTGGCCGAAGACGGCCAGGTCAGCGGCGTCCGGCTCGAGCGCGAGCGGGGGGTGACCAAGATCAGCTCCAAGCCGCGCCCCCGCAGCGAATCCGCCGAGGAGATCAGCGCTCCGGTCGTGATCTCGACCGCCGGCTTGCCCGAGACCTGGGCCATGACCGACGGCCTGAGCGAGCGGGCCGAGGGCGAGACCGTCATCGGCCGCCTGACCTTCATGGAGTCGATCGCGTGCCTCGATGTCGAGCCCAAGGAGCTCGGCATGGACAAGACGATCATCTTCTACAACGACTCCGAGCGCTTCGATTACCGCGGGGCCGACGACCACGCCGACCTCCGCTCGGGCGTGATCTGCGCGACCAACAACTACCACCACGACGAGCCGCTCCCCGAGGGGATCCTGCGCGTGACCAACATCGCCAACTACGAGCGCTGGGCCGCGGAGAAGGCGGCCGGCAGCTACGAGGCGACCAAGGAGTCGTGGTACCAGGCGCAGTGCGAGAAGCTCGTCACGATGATCCCCGAGTTCCGGGACCACGTGACGGTGCACGACTCGTTCACGCCGACCACCGTCAAACACTTCACGGCGCACGCGCGCGGCGCGATCTACGGATCCCCCGCCAAGCGCAAGGACGGCCTGACCCCCGTGGGCGGGCTGTTCATCGCCGGCACCGACCAGGGCTTCCTCGGGATCGTGGGCGCCATGCTGTCGGGCATTTCGATCGCCAACGCTCGGGTCCTGCAGGCCTGAGAGAGGAGCCGCTATGGCCCCCCGTGACCACCTCAAGGGAGTCAACTCCAGCTACGACGTGATCGTCATCGGCTCGGGGTTGGGCGGCATGACCGTCGCCAACCTGCTCGGCAAGATGGGCCACTCGGTCCTGCTGCTCGAGCACCACTACCAGCTCGGCGGCCTGGCCAGCTTCTTCAAGCGGAAGGGCAAGCGGATCTTCGACATCTCGCTGCACGGCTTCCCGCACGGAATGAAGAAGAGCTGCCGGCGCTACTGGACCAAGGAGATCGCCGACGACATCGTCCAGGTCAAGGGGATCCGCTTCGAGAACCCCCAGTACCAGCTGAAGACCGACTTCGACCGGAGCGACTTCACCCGGCTGCTCGTCGAGCACTTCAAGATCGACCGCGAGAAGGTCGACGCGTTCTACGAAGAGCTGCGCTCGATGAACTTCTCGGACGACAACTCGATGACGACCGCGGAGCTGTTCGAGAAGTACTTCCCCGGGCGCAACGACGTGGTCCGCTTCCTGATGGAGCCGATCACCTACGCCAACGGCTCGACGCCCGAGGACCCCGCGATCAGCTACGGGATCGTGTTCAACAACTTCATGCGCAAGGGCTGCTGGATCTACCAGGGCGGCACCGACAAGCTGATCAAGCTGATGCGCGCCGAGATGGAGCGCAACGGCGTCGACATTCGGATCATGGCCGACGTGCAGCAGATCCTCGTCGAGCAGGGCGAGGTCAAGGGCGTGCTGGTCAACGGGCGCGAGATCAACGCCAAGGTCGTGGTCAGCAACGCCAACATCCTGCAGACGATCCACCAGCTCGTCGGCGACGAGCAGTTCGACCCGCGCTTCATTCAGCAGGTCAACGCGGTCCGGCTCAACAACAGCTCGACCCAGGTCTATATCGGGCTCGAGGACGGGGCCACGATCCCCGACATCGGCGACCTGCTCTTCACGAGCACGCACCCGACCTACGACTACAAGGCGCTCCTGGCCCAGCCCGCGACCAGCCGCACCTTCTCGGTCTACTACCCGAGCATTCGCCCCGGCGTGTCGCCCGAGCGGACCGCGCTGGTCAGCTCGACCAACGCCTGGTGGGAGGACTGGGTGTTCGACGACGACGCCGCCTACCAGAAGCAGAAGGACGAGCTCATCGAGGACACGATCAAGTGCCTCGAGGACCACTACCTGCCCGGCGTGCGCGAGAAGATCGAGTGGGTCGAGGCGAGCACCCCGCGGACCTTCAAGCGCTACACCCGCCACTGGGGCGGCGCCTCCTTCGGGACCAAGTTCGAGGGTCTCCCGATCAGCATGAACCTCCAGGAGGAGATCCGCGGGCTCTATCACGCGGGCTCGGTCGGGATCATCATGTCGGGCTGGCTGGGCACCATGAACTACGGCCGGATCCAGTCCGAGAAGGTCAACGCCTTCCTGGTCGAGGGCAAGACCGCTGGGGTGGGCTCCTAATGAGCAAGGAGGCCGTGCTCGAGGCGATCCCCCACCGCGACCCCTTCCTGTGGGTCGACGAGATCGTCGAGCAGAGCGAAGACGCGATCCTGACCCGCAAGCACATCGCCCCTGACCTCGACGTGTTCCGCGGCCACTACCCCGGCCAGCCGATCCTGCCCGGCGTGCTGGTGTGCGAGGCGATCTTCCAGACCGGCGCGATCCTGCTCAGCGCCAAGGGCAAGGAGGCCGTCGCCGAGGGCAAGGTCCCCGTCATGACCCGGATCAAGGACACCCGCTTCAAGCGCATGGTCCGCCCCGGCGACACGATCGAGATCAGCGTCGAGATCGAAGACAGCATGCCGACCCTGTTCCACCTCAAGGGCAAGGCCAAGGTCGACGGCAAGCTGGCCGTGGCCTGCAGCTTCGCCTGCGCCCTGGCCGCCGGCTAAGGAGCGATTCGAGTGAGCGACTTCCTCAAGCTCGAGGGCAAGCCCATCTTGATCATGGGCGTAGCCAACAAGAAGAGCGTGGCCTTCCACACCGGCAAGACCCTGCGTGAGGCCGGCGCCAAGGTGATCTGGTCCTGCCGCAGCCAGGAGCGCTACGACCAGCTGCGCAAGAAGCTGATCCCCGACGAGCCGCTGCTGATCTGCGACGTCGAGCGCCAGGAGGACATCGACCAGCTGGCCGCCGATGTCGGCGAGCTCGCGGGCGGCAAGCTGGCGGGCCTGGTCCACTCGATCGCCTTCGCCAACTACAGCCAGGGCCTCGTCGGCTTCGAGCAGACCGTGCGCGAGGACTTCCTCCAGGCGGTCAACATCAGCTGCTTCAGCTTCATCGCCGCCGCCAACGCGCTCGCGCCCCACTTCGACCCCGCCGGCGCGGCCGCGGTCACGATCTCGATCTCGACCACCGAGATGGCGGCCCAGAACTACGGCTACATGGCCCCGGTCAAGGCCGCCCTCGACTCGGCCGTGGTGTTCCTGGCCAAGTCCTTCGGCGAGCGCCAGGTCCGCTTCAACGCGGTGTGCCCGGGCCTGCTCAAGACGAGCGCGTCCGCGGGGATCCCCAACTACATCCCCAACTACCTCTTCGCCGAGGCCGCGACCCTGCGCAAGAAGGCGGTCCAGACGAGCGAGGTCGGCGACACGGTCGCCTTCCTGCTCTCGCCGCGCAGCGGCGGGATCAACGCCCAGCACATCGTGCTGGACGCCGGCATGCGCGCGAACTACTTCGACCCCGAGATCGTGCAGAAGGTCGCCGCGCTCTAGGAGGGGCGGAGCGGTCTCAGCAGCGGGAGGACGGCGCCATGGACGAGGCCGCGATCTACAGCACCCTGCAGGGTGTCTTCAACGACGTGTTCATGGACGAGGTGACCCTCACTCCGGGGCTGAGCGCGGGCGACGTCGCGGGGTGGGACAGCTTCACGATCCTGCAGCTCTTCGCCAAGGACGTGATCAACACATCGCGCCTCAGGGCGCGGAACGGCCGCGAGAGGGTCTCGCGGCCTTGACCTAGCGAGCGGCGGCCCGACCTCCCGCGACACCCGCGGGAGGGTCCCGCGTCCTCAGCGCAGGACCCAGGACATGACCGACCTCGCTCTACGACGACAGGCCCGCCAGGCCGGCTTCGAGCCCGAAGCCGAGGCTGAGCTCTTCTATCGAGAGCTGCGCGCCGGCTTGATCGAGCCCAAGCGGGCGGAGCTGCTCGCCTACCTCGGCGAGCCCCGCGTGTGCGAAGCGCTCGGAGCGGAGCCGCCCCAGGGCGAACGCGTCGGCGAGTGGATCCAGGGCCTCTCGCGCTGGGGCAGGACCCCCTGCGTGCGGGCCGTGCTGGCGCTCCTCGAGACGCGGCTCCTCCCGCCGCGGCGCGCCCCCAACGCGGACTGGGTCGACGCTCTTCGCAACTGGGTGGCGTGCCCCTGCGCCGCTCACGCCAGCGCCTCGGAGGTCGAGCTGCTCCAGATCCGGGGTCGGCGTCGGATCGGCCGCCTGACCTGGCGCCTCGTCGCGCCGATCTTCTCGCGCCCGACCTATCCGTGGGCCGCGCCCCACCGGGTGCTCCAGCAGCGCGTGACCCAGGCCCTCTTGCCTTGGGTCCTGGCCGGTTCGCCGCCAGGCTGGGCCTAGACGCCGGGGGGAGGCGTCTAGGCTCCGCCTCCGCCGCACTCGCAGCAGCCGCCGCAGTCGTCGTCCTCCAGCTCGGGCTTGGCCTCGGCCTTGGCCCGCTCCGCCGCCCGCTGGGGCTTGACTTGCAGCTCGAGCTTGGGCTCGCCCTTGGGCGCGTCGGGCGGGCTGTAGCTGGCCGTCGCGCTCTCGTAGAAGCGCATCACCACGGGCTGGCCGTGCTCCTCGGGCAGCAGCCCGAACCAGAGCACGCCGTGGCGGTAGCCGAAGCGCACGCCCTCACCGGACTGGACCGCGATCAGCTCCAGCAGGCTGGCCAGGCGGACCTGCTTCAGGCGGAGGCGAATCTTGGTCTTGGCGAGCAGGGGCTGGGCTTCGCGCAGGACCTGCACGCGGAGCTTGGTCCGCTGGCGCAGCTCGGCCAGCACGTCGGCCAGGGCCACCCCGCGCCGGTAGTCGACCGAGATCCGCGTCGCCCGCAGGCGGCGCTGGAGCCGCTGGTAGGCCTTGGCGTGACGGGCCTCGTCGAGGAGGGGCGCCAGCTCGCGCTTGCTCCGCGAGAAGGCGGCCCGCTCGGGCTTCGCGCTCGCGGGGGCCGGGGCGCCGACAGCGAGCCCCAGGAGCAGGAGACCCAGGCAGAAGGGGCGGGTTGGACGGCGCTTCACGGGGGCTCCTCTCGCGGCTAGCCCCCTACACGCCAGCGACGGGGGGCGGGTTCCCGGGGTTCCTGGGGAGCGGCCACATGCGCCCCTCGACCCAGTCCGCGATCAGGAGCACGAAGAGGAGCACGAAGGTGCTCGGGTAGGCCACGATCCCGAAGGAGATCGCGATGCAGATCCCCGCCCAGAGGGCGCCGAACAAGCGCCCCAGGACGTCCCCGCGCCCCTTGATCAGCTCGCTCACGAACATCAGCCCCGCCACGCTGAAGCCCATGCAGCCGACCAGGTTGCCGAGCGAGCTGCGGGTGGCGTCCCAGGGCCGGCCTTCCTCGGCCCGACCCAGGAGGGCCGCCGAGACCACGATGTTGAGGTAGATCCAAGGCCCGAGCAGGACCGCCACGTTCCCGCCCGAGCGCCCGCGCAGCCACTCCCAGCTCCCCGCCAGGGCTTCGCTCAGCTGGCGGCTCTCGAGCAGGGCGCGGAGGTAGTGGTATTGCGCGCCCGCGGCGATCAGGCCCAGCGCGAGGACCAGGGTCACGAGGAGCACGAGCGCCAGCGTGGAGCGGGTGCGCCTCGCCAGCCAGACCTGCGCGAGGCTGAGCGGGAAGAACACCGTGCCCAGGCAGGCCAGCGAGACCGCGAGGGGCAGGCTCCCGAGGGCGCCCAGCAGCCCGAGGCAAGCTCCGACCGCGAGCGAGCGCAGGAGGCCCCGGCGCAGGTCGCGGGGCGCGAAGCTCTTCAGGAAGCCGGGGAGGACGAGTCCCTGGTCCTCGTCGAGGCGCGTCGGCGGCGGTCCTGGCTCCTTCACCGCCGCAGGAGCTCGTTGACCTCTTCGGCGATCGCCTGGGCCGAGCGAGTCGGGAAGCGCTTGAGGTCCTCGAAGCTCTCCTTCAGCTCCTCGCGGTCGCCGAGCAGGGCCTGGATCAGCAGCTGGCGACGCAGCATGAAGGAGCTGTAGACCGCGGGGTCCCGCCCCGGCTGGCGGTATTCCTCCATGTGCTCGTCCATGGTCGCCTTCATGAGGGCCCGGGCTTGGTCCCCCTTGTTCTCGAGCGCCAGGCAGAGGGCGTCGGCGCTGCGGACCCAGTAGGACTCGGGGTCGAGCTCCTTGGCCTCGTCGATCAGCTCGCGCATCCGAGAGAGCGAGAGGTGGACCTGCGCGGCCCCGAAGGAGATGGCCTCGGCCCGCGTGCGCGGGCCCAGCTTGAAGGGGGCGCCGTCGGGCTCGCTCAGGCTGAGCTCGAGGAACTTCAGCAGCTGGTTGCGGCCGTTCTTGGTGGTGGGCTGCGCGCTGCGGATCCGCACCGCGAAGTAGCGGGCGGCCGGGTCCTTGACGGCCAGGAGCGCGCGCTCTTCCTCGCGGCTCCAGGGGGCGGTCAGGAAGATCGTGGGCGAGATCGGCACGTCGAGGCGGACCAGCGCCACCGAGAAGCGGATCAGCGTCGCGATCGAGACCTGGCTGGTGTTGCGGAACAGGAGCCGGAACAGGTTCTCGGGCGCGCGGAGGGTCGCGTAGACGCGCAGCTTCGCGAGCGACTCGTAGAAGGTGAGGATGTCCTGCATCGAGGGCTCGGGGTCGCACTCGCGCGGGTCCTCGGCCCGCGCGTTGAGCAGCTCGCTGCAGCCCACGAGCAGGGTCCGCTCGGCCTCCTCGTCCCGACCCTGCTCCTCGAGGTTGGAGATCACCTCTATCCGCTGCGTCAACGCGCGCAAGGTGACCTGCTCGTCGCGAGCCAGCCCCTTCTCGCGCGCGCGCTGGGCCCGCTCCAGCAGCTCGCGGGCGCTGCGGACCGCGTGCCGGCGCGCGCGCAGGCGCAGATCGCTGGGCAGCTCGCGCTGGATCTCGGCCACGTCCCCTGGCTTGCCGGCGTCGATCGCCTCGAAGAGGCGGACCGTCTGGCGAGTCAGCTCCGCGCTCGCGCCCGTGACGCCCTTGAGGAAGCCCATGGCCTTGCTCGCGTCCCGCTCCAGCCAGGCGCGCGCCAGGAGGACCTTCGCCGCGGTGCCGAGGGCGTCCTCGCGTTCGCTGATCGCGAGCAAGGGGCGCGCGTCGCCGTCGAGGAGGGACTCACCCGCGAGCTGCGCCAGGATCGCGCTCCGAATCACGCGCTCGTCCTCGGCGGGCGCGGGCCCTTGGGCGGCCTCCTCGAGCGCCTCGCGGTCGCGGCGAGCGAGGGCGCGCGCGAAGCGGCCGCGTCCGAGCAGGCCCTCGATCGCGCTCGCCCGCTCGGCGTAGCGGCCGTCCTCGTCGCGCTTGCGCAGCTCCTCGAGCTGCGCCGCCAGGGGGTCGAGGGTCACCCCGCCCGGGTCGAGCACGTTCCCGCAGGCCTGCTCGGTCGAGGACTCGAGCGCCTGAAAGTCACGCGCCAGCGCCCGCGCCCGCCGCTCCTGCAGGGTGCTCTTCACGAAGAGGGCCGCGCCGAAGGCGATCACCCCCACCACCGCCGCCGTGCCCACGAAGCGGAGCAGCTGCCGGCGCCGGCGCCGGGTGAGCATCCCCCCCAGGGTCGTGGTGCGGGTCGCGCCCACCTCGATCAGCTCCGCGAGGTCCTCGGCGAAGCTCGCCGCGTCGGGGTAGCGATCCTCCTTGTCCTTGGCGAGGGCGCGCTCGACGATCCGCGTCAGCGAGGGTCCGGCCTCGTCGCAGATCTTGTGCAGCGGCTCGGGCTCCTCGTTGACGATCAGGTCCGCCGTCTCCGCGAAGGTCGCGCCGCAGAAGGGGAGCTCCCCCGAGGCCAGGCGGTAGAGGATCACCCCTAGCGACCACACGTCGCTCTGCTGGTCCACCTCGTCGCGCTGGCCGAGGACCTGCTCGGGCGGCATGTAGAGCGGCGTGCCGAGGAGATCCCCCGTCGCCGTCAGCCGCTCGGCGCCCGCCATCCGCGCCAGGCCGAAGTCGGCCAGGAGCGGGTTGCGCCCGTCCTTGAGCAGCACGTTGGCCGGCTTGAGGTCGCGGTGGACGACGCCCTGCTTGTGAATGTGGGCCAGGGCCATCGCCAAGGCGTGGGTCAGGCGCAGGGCCTCGCGCACCGAGCAGCGGTGCGTGCCGAGGTAGTCCTCCAGGCTCTGCCCGTCGACGAACTCCATCACCAGGTAGGGGACCCGGTCGTCGTGGTTGGCCGAGTGGACCCGCATCACCCCGGGGTGCGGCGGGATCGCGGCCATGGCCTGCCCCTCCCGCAGGAAGCGGTCGACGCCCTCCTTGTCGGCCATGTCGGCCAGGAGCGCCTTGATCGCCACCACGCGCCCCGCGGCGTCCTGGGCGCGATACACGCGCCCCATCGTCCCCTGCCCGAGGACCTCGACGACCTGATAGGCGCCCAGGGTCTCGCCGACCTCGGGCAGGAGCCTGCCGCTCCCTCCCGGGCCGCGGCTGCCGCGCACCGTGCCGGTCGGGCCGACCAGCCAAGAGCCCTCGCCGGGCCCGGCGCCGCGAACCGTCCCGCCCGCGCTGGAGCCGGTCCGCACGGTCTGGCCGGGGCCTTGACGGCGGTGGGCCGAGTCGCGCTGCCAGGCCGAGCCCTCCCCCGAGGGCGAGGTGGGGGGCCAGTTGGAGGTGGACTGCTCCCGGGGCCCGCGCTGGCCGCGCGCCGGGTCGAGGGGGCGCGCCGGCACGCTCCCGCTCTGGTGTTGCGGCCAGGCCGAGCCGGGGGTGCGCGTCGTCTGGCCGGGGCCGACGCGGGGATACTGGCTGTCCTGCTGACCCCAGTCCGAGCCGCTGTCGCCTCCGCCCTGCTGCTGGCCGGGCTGGCGGCCGGTCCCTGGCTGCTGTCCGGGATAGCGCCCAGACGGCGTCTGCTGCTGCCCGGGATAGCGCCCAGACGGCGTCTGCTGCTGCCCAGGGTAGCGCCCAGACGGGCGCTGCTGAGCGGGACGCTCATGACCCGGGTAGCGGCCCGAGGGGGGCGGCGGCTGGCCGGGTCGCGGGTGTGGGGGTGGAGTGGGCACGGGCGACTCGAGTATCGCTCACGCAGCGGGAGTCCGGAGCCCTCTGCAGCACCTAGACTCGGCAAGGGCGACGGCTCCACTCTGACGGGCCGCGGCGGAGGTGTCCATGCGATTCGCGCTCACGCTCTTGCTCACCCTCTTGGCGGGCTGCGCGAGCGGCGACGCCCCTCCTGCTGAGCCGGAGGGCCAGGTGAGCAGTGAGCGGACCGAGGGGGGCCGCTACCCCGCGCGCTGGTGGGCGCCCGTCGACGAGGCCGAGAAGGCCTGGTGGGAGATCCTCCCGCAGGCCGCCGGGCCCGGCGAGGTGATCCTGAGCAAGCGCCACGAGCTGGGCCTCCTGAGCAACTTCGCCGCGACGCCCTTCGAGCTGGAGGGAACTCGCTACGCCAGCCTGGAGGGCTTCTGGCAGGCGATGAAGTATCCCGAGGGCCCCGAGGACCCGCGCGCCCAGCACCCCGGCCTGACCTGGAAGCACACCCGCGCCGAGGTCGAGGCCATGACGGCCTTCGACGCCCACTCCGCTGGGGTCGCGGCCGAAGAGAACATGAAGGCCATGGGGATCGACTGGATCAGCTACCGGGGCGAGCGGCTGCGCTTCAAGGGCCCCGACCAGGCGCGCCACTACGAGCTGATCCTCGCGGCCAGCGAGGCCAAGGTCGCTCAGAACCCGCGCGTACGCGAGGTGCTGCTCGCCACGGGCGACCTGGTGCTCAAGCCCGATCACGTCCAGGAGGAGGACGCGACCCCGGCGTGGCGCTACTTCGAGATCTACATGAAGATCCGCGCCGAGCTGCAGCAGAGCGAGTAGAGGAGGAGCCATGTTCGAGACCGCCGAGATCGGCCAGAAGGTCGGCAAGAAGGAGTTCAAGACCCGCCTGCCCGCCCTGCGCGAGGCCCTGCTCATGGCGCAGGTCCAGATCCGCGAGGCGGGGATCCCGGTCTTGATCCTGTTCGCGGGCGTCGACGGCGCCGGCAAGGGCGGGGTGACCAACAAGCTCAACGAGTGGCTCGACCCGCGCTACAAGACGATCCGCT
>CALDQK010000041.1 GCA_937911525.1 uncultured bacterium | reverse complement strand
CCCACGAGCCCCTCGTCTCAGCGGGGCGGCGGAGCGGACTCCCGGCCGCAGCGCGACGACGAGCGGCGCGCGCCGCGCGCGGGCGCCCGCGCGCCGGGGCCTGGAGCCGGCGGCGGCGCTGCGGGCCCGGACCGCCGCCCCCTCGAGCTGCCTCGCTTGCCGGCATTGCAGGGCCAGGTGCTCGACGCCCAGAGCGGGTTCGCCCTCGCCGGCGTCGAGCTCTTCTGCCTGCGCGGCGACGGCTCCGACGCCGCGCCC
The DNA here is from genome assembly GCA_937911525.1 of uncultured bacterium. Lineage (GTDB taxonomy): Bacteria > Planctomycetota > J058 > J058 > J058 > NORP233. The sequence goes on along the minus strand of CALDQK010000041.1, from coordinate 6,329 downwards.
CTCGGCCGCAGCGGCGACGACGGGAGCTTCACGCTCCCGCTGGACCGCGTCGCGCGCTTCGACGCCAGCGGGCAGGCGCAGCGCGCGGAGGACCGCAGCCGACCCCGCGCCCTGGTGCTCGTCGCGCGGGCCCCCGGCTATCGGCCCTTCGTGCGGCGGCTGAGCCGCGAGCGCGCCCTCGCGGGTCCGCTCCGGCTCCTGCTCGAGCCGGGCGCCGGCCTCGGGCTGCGGCTGCGCCTGCTGGAGGCCGACAGCGGCGCTCCCGCCGCCGGGGTCGCGGCGCTGCTGCGGGTCGAGCCCAGCGTGAGCGCCGCGCCCGGTCGCCTGCAGGGGGAGCGTCAGGCGCCTCCCCTCGAGGCTCCCGCGCGCAGCCAGCTGGTGCTCCGCGTCGAGAGCGACGCCAGCGGCGGGATCGCGATCGATCGCCTGCCAGCGGGGCGGGCCACGCTCACGGTCTGCGCCGGGCAGCCCTTCGCGACCCAGCGCTTCGCGCTCCGCCCGCAGGCCGCGCCCGAGGAGCGCGTCCTCCCGCTCAGCCGCGGCGCCCAGCTCGAGCTGAGCTGGGAGGGCGAGGCGCGCGCGGTCCTCGTCCGCGCGGACGAGCCGGAGCGCAGCCAGGTCGTGGTCGAGCCCTGGACCTTCGTCGGGCTGCGCCCCGGCCGCTACTTCGTGCACGCCACCTTCCCGCGCGGCGACCTGCGCGACGGCCTGCCCGAGTTCGTCGAGCGGGTGGACCTCGTCGGCGGCGAGTCTCGCCGGATCGAGGTGCCGACACCCCGCTGGCTCCGCCTGGCCTGCCGGGTGGTCGACGCCGAGGGCGAAGGCTGCCCGGACGCCAAGGTCACGCTGCAGCGGGCGGATCTCCCCGACCCCCTCGGGCGCGCCTCGCTCTCGCTGCCCTGCGACGCCGAGGGCCGGGTCGGCTTCCCGGTCGTGGCGGGGGACTACCGCCTCCTGGTCAAGGGGCGTCAGCCCCTCGAGGTCCGCGTCGGACCCGAGCTGGGCGAGGTGCTGCTCGCGCCCCAGGCCGACGACCCGGTGCTGCGGCTGCGCCTCGTCGACGCGGCAGGGCGCCCCGTCGCGGGCGCGCAGGTCTTCGCCGGCTCTGCGCGGCAGGTCAGCGACGAGGAGGGGCGGCTCGTGGTCCGGGCCGACCCCGAGCACCTCGAGGAGGGGCGGCTGTGGGTCAACGTGGAGGCGCCGGGCTACCTGCTCCTCCAGCGCGAGCTCCTCCCCGACGCCGCGCGCGAGCACACCCTGACCCTGGAGCAGGGGCGGATCTTCGAGCTCAGCTTCGAGACCCAGCAGGCGCTGCCGCCGCGCGCGGTCGTGTTCGCGTGCCTGCTCCAGGGCGAGCGTCACGCGCTGCCGCGCCCCGAGCGCCCCGACCCCGAGCGCCCCGACCCCGAGCGCCAGGGGCGCCGCTGGACCTTCCGCTTCCTGCACGCGCCCCGCGGGCGGGCGGACCTCGCGCTGCGCGTCGGCGCCGGGCCGGTGCGCTGGTTCGAGGTCGGCGCCAGCCAGACTCGCCTCGAGCTGGGCGAGCTCGCCCCCGCCTCCGGGCGCCGCGTGGCCGGGCGACTGCGCCTGCCCGAGGGCTTCCGGCCCCTGGTGGCGCGCTACTGGGTGGTCTCCCCCAGCGACCCGCGCTGCGCGCGGGTCAGCCTGGCCCTCGCCCTCAGCCGCGACGGGAGCTTCGTGGTGCACGGCCTCCCGGCTGGCGCGAGCGAGCTCGGCTTCCTGCTCGCGAGCGAGTCGGACCGCACGCTGACGGGTCGGGTCCGGCTGGAGGGCGGGGCCCTCGCCGAGTCGATCCCGCTGCGCGAGCCCAAGGCGTCCCAGCAGGCTCCCCGCGTCCCCTTCCCCGACCCGCACGCGGCCACCCCCGCCAGCGGGACCCTCTCGCTCTCGCTCGAGGACGTCCCCCTCGGGACCCTGCTCAGGTTGATCGGCAGCACGAGCGGGGCCACGGTCACCTGCCCGGCCGAGCTGCGCGCGCGGCTCGTGACGGTCAGCTACCACGAGGTGCCGCTGATCGACGCCTTGCAGGACCTCGCCGAAGCGGCTGGCTGCAAGCTGGTCGAGCACCCCGATCGCCTGGAGCTGGTCCCGGTGCGGTAGCTTCCCCCTCATGAAGCGCTCGCTGCTCGGACCGATCTCGCTCTGCCTCGTGGCTTGCCTCGGCTGCTTCGGCTCCAGCCGGCTCGAGGCCAGCCCGCCCCTCGAGGCGCGTCCGCTCGAGCTCGAGGGGGTGGCCCTCGAGCTCTCGGGGGTCGCGCGGGTCAAGGGCGGCTACCTGCTGGCGGACGACGAGCTGGTCGGGACCCTGCTCTTCGTCAGCGACGAGGAGCTCGCGGGCGGGCGGCCGATCGCGACCCTGGTCAAGCCGGAGCGCAAGCGCGGCGACACCGCGGAGCTGGAGGGGCTGACCAAGCTCTTTCCGATCCAGGACTTCGAAGGGCTGGCCGCCGACCGCAAGGGCCAGCGGGTCTACATGCTCGGCAGCCACTGCGGCAAGCAGAAGAAGTCCAAGTGGGAGCGGCGCGCGGACCGGGAGTTCATTCTCCAGGCCGAGTGGAAGAAGGGCGAGCTGGTCGTCCCGACCCGCAAGGAGAGCGACGAGGAGCTGGGCCGCTACCGCCGTCTGATCGACGACCTCAGCCGCGAGGACGACGACGACGACCGCTTCGAGGGCCTGAACGCCGAGGGGCTGACCCTGGAGGGCGACGACCTGATCGTGGGCCTGCGCGCGCCGCTCAGCTCGGCGGGCAAGGCGCAGCTCTTCCGGGCCCCGGTCGAGCGCGTGTTCTCGGGGCGGAAGGTCAAGTGGAGCGCGCTCGAGCTCGACCTCGAGGGCGGGGGCGTGCGCGGGCTGCACTGGGACCGGGAGCGCGAGCTCCTGTTCGTGCTCTCCGGCGCGACCAGCGACGACCCCGAGACGGCCAACGCGCTCTGGAGCTGCGGCAAGAACGGCGAGACCCTGACCCGCGTCCACACCTTCCCCAAGAGCGCGCGCGCCTTCCCCGAGGGCCTGTGCCGCGCCGGCGAGGAGCTGCTGATCGTGGTCGACGCCGAGGGCGCCAAGCGGGCACCCATGCTCCGCCTGGCCTTCCCCAAGTAGCCAGCAGCCCTCCGCAACCCCTTCGCGGCCAGGCCCTTCTGCGTTTCTAGAGTCATCGCCTGACCGATCGGTTAGGCTTTCCGTCATGGAAGCCACTCCACAGCACCACGTCGGCGTCGGCCCCCTCCTCCAGGCCGTCCACTCGCTCGTGACTCCGCCCTCCTTCGCGGCGGTCGAGCCGGCTCACGCCGACCTGAGCTACCGCCCGCGCCCCTGGCCGGCGGGCGTGGCGCCGCGGGTCGACGTCTACCTCCCCGGCGGCCCCGGCCCGCACCCCTCGGTGCTCCTGGTGCACGGCGGCGGCTTCGTGATCGGCTCGCGCGGCATGAAGCCGATGCGCTACCTGGCCAGCCGCCTGGTCGAGGAGGGCTTCGCGGTCGCCTCGATCGACTACCGGCTCCTGTTCCGCGGCGCGCGCAAGCTCGACCACGGGGTGAGCGACGTCCAGGCCGCGCTGGGCTGGTGGTGGGAGCAGCGCGACCGCTTCGACCTCGACCCGGGCGCGATCTCGCTGGCCGGCCTGAGCGCCGGCGCGACGCTCTCGCTCCTGGCGGCGGGCGTGAGCGCGGTGCCCCTGGCCCGGGTCGTGAGCGTGTTCGCGCTCTACGACCTGAGCGGCCTCAGCGGCCGGCTGCCGCGCCTCCTCGGCCGCCTGCTCAGCCAGGGCTCCCCCGAGCGCCTGCGGCAGGCCTCGCCGCTGCAGCAGCCCCTCTTCCCGGCGCCCCTGACGGTGCTCCACGGCACCGCCGACGGCCTGACCCCCGTCGAGCAGGCCGAGCGCTACGTGGCTCGCCGGCGCGAGGCCGGCCTGCCGACCGAGCTGCACCTCTACGAGGGCCAGCCCCACGGCTTCTTCAACGAGGCCACCCTCCCGATCGCCGACCAGGCCTTCGGGGACCTCCTGGCCGCGCTTCCGCGGCCCGTCCTCGCGTAGACGCGCGCGAGGCGGCACACTGGGAGGGCAAGGAGTCTTCCCGTGGAGTCGCTGAGCTTTCGCCTGGGGGACGAGCGCCTGACGCTGAGCGCCGAGCTGCTCGAGCGCTACGGCACGACCGGTCCCCGCTACACGAGCTACCCGCCCGTGCCTCGCTGGCGCGACCGCGACCAGTTCGGGCCCAGCGAGCACCGCGCCGCCCTCGCCGCGGCCGCCGCCCCGACCCGCTCGGTCTACGTGCACGTGCCCTTCTGCGAGCGGCGCTGCCTCTACTGCGGCTGCAACGTCGTGATCACCCGCAGCCCCGAGCGCGCCGAGGGCTACCTGGACTGGGTCGCGCGCGAGGTCGAGCTGGTCGGCCAGCACGTCAGCGAGACCCGCCCCGCGACCCAGGTCCACTGGGGCGGCGGGACCCCGACCTTCCTCTCGCCGGGGCAGCTCGAGCGCCTGTGGGCGATCCAGGTCGAGCGCTTCCCGCTGGCCGAGGGAGCCGAGGTCGGCGTCGAGATCGACCCCCGCGTGACCGACCGCGAGCAGCTCGCGACCCTGGCGGGCGTCGGCTTCAACCGGCTCTCGCTCGGCGTGCAGGACACCGACCCCAAGGTCCAGGAGGCGATCGGGCGGATCCAGCCGGTCGAGCTGACGCGCGACACGATCGCGGCCGCGCGCGAGCTCGGCTTCGGCTCGATCAACGTCGACCTGATCTACGGGCTGCCGCACCAGAGCGAGGAGCGCTTCAGCCAGACCCTGCGCCACGTGCTCGAGCTGGCGCCGGAGCGGATCGCGCTCTTCAACTACGCCCACCTGCCCCAGCGCTTCAAGCACCAGCGCGCGATCCCCAGCGAGGCGCTCCCGAGCGGCATGGACAAGCTGCGCCTGTTCACGAGCGCGATCGACGTGCTGAGCACGCAGGGCTACCGCTTCATCGGCCTGGACCACTTCGCGCGCGAGGACGACGAGCTGGCCCGCGCCCACGACGCGGGGACCCTGCAGCGCAACTTCATGGGCTACTCGACCCGCGCCGGCAGCGACGCCTTCGCCTTCGGCGCCAGCGCGATCGCCGACGTCGGTGGGCGTTACGTCCAGAACGAGCCCGACCTCAAGGCCTACGGCGCCGCGATCGCAGCGGGCGAGCTGCCCACTCGGCGCGGGCTGGAGCTGAGCGGCGACGACCTGCTGCGGCGGGCCCTGATCCTGCGCCTGCTCTGCAACGACCGCGTCTCGCGCCAGGGCCTCGCGGCCGACTTCCCCCAGCTCCTCGCGCCTGGCTTCGAGCAGGTCTTCGCGCGCGACCTCGAGCGCCTCGCGCCGCTGGTCGCCGACGGGCTGGTCCGGCTCGAGGGGGACTGGATCGTGATCACGCCCCTCGGCCGCCTCTTCGCGCGCAACGTCGCGATGTGCTTCGACGAGCCCCTCCACTCGGGCCAGGGTCCGCGGGTCCAGTATTCCAAGACGCACTAAGTCCTGGCGCGGCAGGGGGCCCAAGCGCGGGCAAAGGCCCTCGGGTCCCCTCAGGTGATCGTGCACGCACTTCATGCCCACTCCGCTCCTCGCCCTCTCCCTGGCCGAGCTCCCCGAGACCGCCTGGGACCTGCTCGCCCGCTCGCTCAAACGCCGCAAGGACCCGCTGCGCACGCCGGTCCTCGCGACCGTCGGCGGCGACGGGCGACCCCAAGCGCGCCACGTCGTGCTCCGCGGCGCCGACCCCCAGGCGGGGACCCTGGTCGCCTACACCGACGCCCGCTCGCAGAAGGTCGACGCCCTGCTCCAGCACCCCTGGGCCGAGCTCTGCTTCTTCACCCCCCGCCACGGCCTGCAGCTCCGCGCCGTGGGCGACGCCCGCGTCCTGCGCGGCGAGGAGCGCTGCCGTCAGGCTTGGGCTAAGACCCCGGGGGGCTCGCGCCGCTCGTACCTGACCGAGGACGCGCCTGGGACCCCGCTCGCCTGCGCCGGCGACGGCCTGCCCAAGGGATACGACCCCGACAGCCCCGAGCAGCTGGCCCGCGGCCAAGAGCTGTTCGCGATCGTGGAGCTGAGCGTGGAGCGGATCGACTGGCTCGTGCTTGGCTCCGAGCACCGGCGGGCCGAGATCCGGCGTGACGACGAGCCGAGGGCGAGTTGGACGGCCACCTGGTTGGTTCCGTGATCTGAGCCGGGTCCGACGACGGAGGCCGACGACGGAGGCCGACGACCGAGTCCGAGACCGACGAGGGAGTCCGACGACGGAGGCCGACGACCGAGTCCGAGACCGACGACCGAGCCCGACGATCGAGC
>CALDQK010000040.1 GCA_937911525.1 uncultured bacterium | reverse complement strand
GTGCTCGGGCTCGACCCGCTGGCCTACCTCGTGGTGCCGCGCGTCCTGGCGCTGCTCTTCGCGCTGCCGATCCTGGCCCTGATCGCGGATCTGATGGGCCTCACGGGCGGCCTGCTGGTCGGGATCCTCGGCCTCGACCTCTCGCCCGTGGCCTACATCAAGCAGACCCAGGGCGGGCTCGCGCCCTGGGACGTCGCCTCGGGGATCCTCAAGACCTTCGCCTTCGCCCTGGCCATCGCCCTGATCGCCTGCCAGCAGGGGCTCGCCACCAGCGGGGGCGCGCAAGGCGTCGGCCAGCGCACGACCCGCGCCGTGGTCACGATCCTGTTCTTCTTGATCCTGATCGACGCCGGCTTCGCCATCGCCTTCAACTCGGTGGGGCTCTGAGTGGGCGAGGCGCTGATCACCGTCAAGGACTTGACCATGGGCTGGGGCGACTTCGTGCTCCAGCGCGACGCCAACTTCGTGGTCGAGCGCGGCGACGTGTTCGTGCTCCTGGGCGGCTCGGGCTGCGGCAAGTCGACGCTGCTCCGCCACCTGGTCGGCCTCGAGGTCCCCAAGGGGGGGTCCGTCGAGATCAAGGGCGTGGGCGCCCCCCACGAGCGCATGGCGCGCCCCGGGCCGCCGGCCTTCGGGATGACCTTCCAGTCGGGGGCGCTCTTCGGCTCGCTGACCGTGGGCGAGAACGTGGCGCTGCCGATGCGCCAGTGGACCGACCTCCCCGACGACGCGATCCTGGCCCTGGTCAAGGCGCGCCTGGGCCTGGTCGGCCTCTCGGGCTACGAGAACCACCTCCCCGCCGAGATCTCGGGCGGCATGAAGAAGCGCGCCGCGATCGCGCGCGCGCTGGCCCTCGAGCCCGAGCTGCTCTTCCTGGACGAGCCCTCGGCCGGCCTCGACCCCATCAGCGCCGTCGAGCTCGACGAGCTGCTGCTGACCCTCGTCGCAGGCCTGGGCCTGACGGTGGTCCTCGTGACCCACGAGATGGAGAGCGTCTACAAGGTCGCCAGCGGGTGCGTCATGCTCGACAAGGAGAGCAAGAGCATCATCGCGCGGGGCGACCCGCGTCAGCTCCGCGACGAGAGCGAAGACCCGCGCGTGCGCGCCTTCTTCAACCGTTTGCCCCGGGAGGCAGCGCGTGAATCCAGGGAATAACTGGAAGCTCGGCCTGTTCGTGATGGTCGGCGTGGTCACGCTCGGCTTCGTGCTCGTGCTCGTGGGGGCCACCCAGCTCGAGCGCGAGACCGAGAGCTTCGTGACCTACCTCGACGAGTCGGTCCAGGGCCTCGACGTCGGCTCGCCGGTCAAGTTCCGCGGCGTGCGGATCGGCGAGGTGAGCGAGATCACGGTCGCCGTCGATCGGCGCCACGTGAAGGTCACCGCGGCCGTCGACGTGCAGGTCCTGCGCCGGCTCGGCCTCCACCCCGAGAGCGACAACGCCCACGACCGCCGGGACGGGCGCTTCGTGCCGCCCGACGTGCGGGTCCAGGTCGTGCCGCAGGGGATCACGGGCGTGCGCTTCCTCGGCGTCGACTTCTTCAAGCCCGAGGAGCACCCCGAGCCCAAGCTCGGCTTCCCGACCCCCCCCAACTACATCCCGGCCACGATCTCGACCCTCGCCAGCGTCGAGGACGCCGTGCTCGAGGTCGCGGCGCAGGTCCCCGCCGTGAGCAAGAAGGTCCAGGCCCTGCTCGACCGCGCGGACGAGGTGCTCCAGGACGTGGACTGGAAGAAGCTCTCCCAGCAGCTGATCGCGACCCTCGAGAGCACCGACCGCGCCCTGCAGCGGGTGGAGGAGAAGCTCGCGCCGCTGGACGTGGCCCACGTTCAGAGCGAGGTGACCTCGACCCTGCAGAGCGTCCAGGCGCGCCTGGCCAGCCTGGACGAGGTGGTCGCGCGCTTGCAGGCCAAGGACGGCCTGCTCGACCACGGCGAGAGCCTGGTCCGGCGGCTGGACCAGGAGGCGCAGGAGATGGACCTCAGCGCCACGGTCGAGCAGGGTCGCGCGACCCTGGCCCAGGCCGAGGCGAGCCTGCGGCGGGTCGACGGCGCGGTGGCCGCGATCGAGAGCACCTCGCGCGCCGTGACCCAGCTGGCGCAGGACGCGCGGCGGACCCCCGCCGAGCTGGAGACCTCGCTGCGCGCCTTGCGCCGCGCGGCCGTCGCGGTGCGCGACCTGGCCGAGCTGCTCCAGCGCGACTCCGACATGCTGCTCAAGGGCCGGGCCCGGAGGGACTGAAGACATGCGACTGCCCCACCCCTGCCGCGGCCTGCTCCTCCTCGGGGCGCTCGCGCTCGCCGGCTGCACACTCCTGACCAAGGCCGAGCCCCTCGAGGTGACCTACCTCGCGCCGCCCCTGCCCGAGGCCACGCCGGCTGCGGGGGCCTCGGGGCCCGCGCTCCGGATGACTCGCGTCGCCGCCTCGGCGCACCTGCGCGAGCGGGTGCTCGTCGCCAAGGGCAAGCACAGCTTCCGCCAGAGCGACGCCTGGCACTGGACCGAGGAGCCGAGCGGCTACCTCGAGCGCGCGCTGGACGTGGTCCTCTTCGAGAGCGGGGCCTTCACGCGGCACATGAGCGCCGCGCCGCGGACCCTGGAGGTCGAGTTGACCGCCTTCGAGCTGGAGGGGACCGAGCGGGTCGAGGCGCACGTCGCCGCGCACCTGCTGCTGCACGACGACTCGCGCGCGCTGCGCGAGGGCACGCTGCGCTCCCGGGTCCGGGTCAGCGACCCCGAGGACCCCGACGCGGTCGCGCAGGCCTTCGGGAAGGCCCTCGACGAGGTGGCGCAGGGGCTGGCGCAACGCCTCCGCTGATGCGCCGCGGGAGCGGCTGGCAGCGCTAGCCGCGTGGCGACCAAGCGTCGCCTCGCGCCCACGCAATGCGACATCGCTGACGCCGCTGGAGCCGCTCCAGCGGCGTCGTGACCTTGGGCGTACAAACCCAGATCTGGTCGCGAGCCCACAAGCCATTTCATTTCATGCACTTCGCATCGCGCCAGCGATCCAGCGGGGCTAAGTCCTTTTACGCCGACATGTGTCTCAATACGGGGCACCTGCCAGATGTGGGAGGCCCTAAGTTGCATGTCAACAATCACTTGAGCGCCTTCGCGCACGGCGTGCACGGGGGGGGGCTCAACCCTTGTGCACACCCACCCCCCTGCAACTACGAGATTTATGGACTTCCGTCAGGGTCCTTTCATTGCACTGGAGCTGCGCGGAAGGAAGAGAGGGAGAGGGTGCAAGCACACCGATTGGGGCAGAGCCAGCTGGCTCTGGCTCCGCTGCCGGCGCTCCTGGCGTCGCTCAGCCTAGGCCTCCTGGTCGCGGGCTGCTCGCAGAGCAGCAAGCGGCCTCCTGCGGCCAGCAGCTCCACCAGCGCCCCCGCCACCTCGGCGAGCGGCGCGACGACCACCACGAGCAGCTCCCTGCCGAGCGCTCCGGTCACGCCGCTCGAGCTGGTCAAGGCGACGCCCCTCTCGGACGGGGCCCTGCTGACCTTCGCCAGCGCGCTCGATCCGGGCAGCGTGGGCGCGGCCAGCGTGCAGGCCTTCCGCGACGTCGACGAGGACCGCGGCGGCGTGTTCGAGCCGCTGAGCGTCGAGGTCGAGGCCAGCGAGAACCTGCTCCGCGTCCGCGCCAGCGTCCCCCTCGACGCGCGCGAGGTGCGGATCGTGCTGACGGACGCCCTCACCAGCGCGGGCGGGGCGGCCTTCGCGGGCTCGGAGCAGAGCGCCGCGCTCAGCTTCGACGTGCCGGGCGCGGTCTACGAGCTGCGCTTCCGGCCCAAGCCCCTCCCGCCCCTCAACGGCTCGCTGGCGCGCAACGTGAGCGACGACCACGGCGGCGACGGCGCGAGCGCGACCGACTTCGCGGGGGCCAGCCTGGCGGGCGCGATCGAGAGCGCCGGCGACGCCGACTGGTTCCGCGTGCAGCTCGACGCCAGCGAGGACTACGTGTTCCGCACCGAGACCAGCGGCGACACGGTGCTGACCCTCTACGGCGCCGACGGCCGGAGCGTGGTCGCGCTCAACGACGACGACCCCACGGGCGGGCTGCACTCGCGCCTCGCGCAGAGCGGGCTGAGCGGCCTGCACTACGTCGAGGTCAAGGCCTACGGCCAGAACACCCCCAGCTACGTGCTCCACGTCGAAGGCGCCCTGGCCAGGGGCGGCGGCGGCGCGCCGGGCGCCGCCGAGCCGGGCAGCGATCCCGCCTCGGCCCAGCCCCTCGCCCTGGGCCAGCGCGTCAGCGAGCGCCTCGGCCCTGGCGACGAGGACTGGTATGCCCTCGACCTGGGCGCGGGGGCCCAGGTCGCCTTCGAGGCCGACTCGGCGGACGTGGCCCTGATCCTCCTCGACGACGCGGGGCTGGGCGCCTTCGACCCCGTCCACGTGGTCAGCTCGGGCGAGACCCTGGGCACGATCGGCAACCAATACGGGATCGACTACCAGACCCTGGCGCGCCTGAACGGGATCGCCAACCCGAACCGGATCTCGGTCGGGCAGCGCCTGCACGTGCCGGCTTCGGGCAGCCCCCTGACGCTCACGATCAGCAACGCCGGCCGCTACTACCTGCGCGCGGCGGGTCGCGCCGGGGCTCGGCCTGCCTACGAGCTCTCGGCGCGCGACGTGACGCCCCGGCCCGCGCCGACGCCGCGGCCCAGCGACGACCACGGCGACGACATCGCCAGCGCGAGCGCGCTCAGCCTCGGGACGCCCCTCGCCGGCGCGATCGAGGCGGCGGGCGACGTGGACCTGTTCGCGGTCCGGCTCAGCGCGGGCACCCGCTACGAGCTGCGCACCGCGAGCAGCGGGGACACCGTCCTGTCCTTGCTCGACGCGAGCGGCAGCGAGCTGGCCAAGAACGACGACGACCCCAACGGCGGGCGCGCGAGCTTCTTGGCCTACAGCGCGACCACCAGCGGGACCCACTACCTGCGCGTCAGCGGCTACAGCGACAACACGCCGAGCTACCAGGTCAGCGCCGCCGAGCGCGCGGCGGGCGCCCTGCCCAACCCGAGCCGCTTCCGCCCGCGCAGCCGGACCGACGTGTGGCACATCGACTTCCGCCTCCGCGCCGACCTCTTCGCCCAGGACATGGCCAGCCACGGCATGGCGTCGGGCGACTCCGAGACGGACCGGCTGATGCGCGAGCGCGTGATGGAGGGCCTGCTCAGCCACCTGAGCGAGAAGTACAACCTGGACGAGGACGGCAACGCGGTCCGCACGGTCAGCTGGAAGGTCAGCTTCACGAGCGACAAGCCGAGCGGAACCCCGGGCTGGAGCTTCTCGCGCGAGGCCGTCGGCGGGACCCACGAGGACGGCAGCGGGACGCTCGGCGTCAGCTACCTCGACATCGGCAACCGCCGCAAGGAAGACAACGACGACCTGGGCAAGCTGGGCATCTTCAGCGCCTCGATCTTCGGGCGCGACTCGGTGCTGCGCCCCAGCCTGAGCGCGGCGGACAAGCGCTACCTCGACGGGAGCTACCTGCTCGGCGACGGCAGCCGGAGCGAGGACCAGCGCTTCCGCCGCATCCGCGAGGTCGCCGACGACTGGGCCCACGCCCTGGCCGTCGTCACGGCCCACGAGGTGGGCCACTCGGTCGGCCTCGAGCACGACGAGAGCAGCACGCGCGGGATCATGCGCCCTGCCCTCAGCCGCTATCTCCTCAGCGACGAGGCGACGAGCTTCGCCTCGCCCAGCGCCAAGACCCTCGACGACAACCTGGGCAAGGACTGACATGAAGCGCGCAGCCTGTTGGATCTCGCTCCTGGCCCTGCTCGGGCTCTCGACCCCCGCCGCCGCCAGCGTCGTCGCGCGCGAGCGCGTCTCCCTCGGCGCCCTCAGCGACGAGAGCGACCGCGTGGTGATCGCCCGCGTCCGCGCCGCGACCCCCCGCGTCCAGCTCGAGGTCGAGCGGACCCTCAAGGGCGCCCACGTGGCCGTGGTCGAGCTCCCCGCCAGCGAGCACGTGCTCCTCCAGGTGGGTGAGCGCGCGCTCTTCTTCCTGCGCGGGCGCGACCCCGCCGACCTGCGGCCCTTGGTCACGCCCTTCCAGCGCGTCGCCGTGACGGACAACGCCGCCGCCAGCGAGCTCACCGACGCGGTCCAGAGCCGCCTGCCTCGCCTGGGCGGCAACCCGGCGGCCCTGCCCGCGGCCCTCTTCGACCAGCTCCGGGCGCGCCTGGTCCGGGTCCGCGAGGACGCGGCCTGGGACCTCCTGACCCTGCGTCGGCTCCAGCCCGACGCCAGCCAGCAGAGCGCGCTCAAGCAGGCCCTCGACGCCGGCGTCAACGAGCCCCTGTTGCTGCTCGCCGAGCGCTTCCCCCACCAGACCCTGCTCCCCGCGGTCCAGCTCGCCCAGCGCGGCGCGGACCCGCACCTGGCCCAGCTCGCGGCGCGCGCCCTGGACGCGATCGACCCCAGCGCGGCCCTGGCCGCCGCCAGCCGCGACCTGCTCGGCCCGAACCTGCTCCGCGCCCGCAGCGCGGTCCACCTGGCGGGCCACCTCGGCGGCGGCGCGCAGCTCCTGCAGGACGCCCTGCTCGACGCGCGCCCCCAGGTCCGCGAGGCGGCCCTGCGCGCGTTGGCGACCCGCGACCTCGGCGCCGCGGAGGTCGCCGCCCTCGAGCGCCACCTGACCCAGACCACCCAGCCGAGGGAGGCGGCTCAGGCCTTGGCCGTGCTGGCGCTCGCCGGCGAAGGCCAGGCCCTGCTGCGCGCGGAGCAGACCCACCCCGACCCGGCCACGCGCCGCCTGGCGCGCGAGCTGCGCGCCGAGCCCCTGCCCCTGGCGCGCGACCTGCTGCAGTAGCCCCGCGCGCGGCCGAGCTGGGTCCGCGAGGAGCCGGTCCGAGGCCAGCGAGGGAGGCGTCGCCCCGCCCGCGGAGGGGTTAGCGTGTGCCCATGAGCGAGAAGACGGCAGCCGAGCTGTTCAACGAGATCCCGCCGCCCACGAGCACGCGGGAGCGGATCCTCTACACCGCGCTCGATCAGTTCCACGCCGAGGGCTTCCACGCTGTCGGCCTCGACCGGATCCTGTCCCTGGTCGGGGTGACCAAGACGACCTTCTACAACCACTTCGACAGCCGCGACTCGCTGATCCGGGAGGCGCTGCAGCTCCGCGACGCCTGGGACGCGCAGCACTTCGAGCGCCGGCTGAAGGCGCTCGCGGGCTATGACCCTCAGGCGCTCCTGCTGGGCATGTTCGACGTCCTCGACGAGTGGTTCACCCACGAGGCGTATCGGGGGTGCATCTTCCTGCACGCCTGCGCCGAGTTCCCCAGCCACCAGGACCCGATCCACAAGATCGCGGCCGAGCACTACCTGGTCTCGGAGCGAACGATCGCGGAGATCGCGGCGGCGGCCAAGGTCCCTGACCCGGCCGCCTTCGCTCGCCAGTGGTCGATCCTGGTCCAGGGAGCGATCACCCAGCGAATGATCACCGGCTTCGACGGCGCCGCGCGCGTCGCGCGCAGCGTCGCCGAGGCGCTGATGGAGCGGGCTCTGGCTTGACCCAGGGCTGAGCCGCTGGCCTGGAGCCTGCACGAGTCCGAGCTTGTTTCGGCGAGTAGGGGAGGGGCTGTCGCTAGCGCCTGGCCAGGTAGAAGTTGTTCTGGATGTCGTGCTCCAGCTGCTCGACCCGCACCTCGCTGAAGCCCGCGGCGGCGAGCAGCTCGAGCGCGAGCTCCTCGCCCCAGCAGGCCCCCAAGCCCGCTCCCCCAGCGGCGAGCGAGACCGTCATGCAGTGCATGGTCGAGATCGTGTAGAGCAAGGCCGCCAGCGGGTTGTCCCGGTTCTGGAGCACGTCCGAGGAGGCGCGGATGTCTTGCATCAGGAACAGGCCGCCTGGCTTGAGGGCCTGCGCGATCCCGCTCAAGACCCGGTCTGGGGCGATCTGGTCGTGGATCGCGTCGAAGGCGGTGATCAGGTCGTAGCGCCCGACCTCGTCGAGCTCCGTGACGTCACGGGCCTCGAAGGTCGCGTTCGCTGGCGCCTCCGCCCGCGCCCCAGCGATCGCCTCGGGGGAGAGGTCGTAGCCCCGGAAGCGGCTGGCCGGGAACCGGCGCGCCAGGTGGTTCAGCGCGCGCCCCAGGCCGCAGCCCACGTCGAGCACGTCGATCCCAGCCGCGAGGCGCTCGCTCAGGCCGGGGGCCAGGGGGAGGATGAACTCGTCGAGCCCGGCCACCACTGTCTGGGCGCTGTCCTCGGCCATCACCTCGTGGAAGCGCCCGAAGGCCGAGTAGGGCACGCCG
>CALDQK010000039.1 GCA_937911525.1 uncultured bacterium | reverse complement strand
TGCGGGGGTCGGGGGCCGACACCGAGCGGACCCCGATCCGCTCCCCGCCCTCGGCGACCACCGCGAGCTCCTCTGCCGCGGGCACCCGCCCGTAGAAGCGCACGTGCAGCCCATCAGCGGCGTCCGCGTAGGCGGCGTCGATCCGGACCGAGTCTCCGGCCTGGGCGACGCCAATCAGGAGGGGGAGCAGGAGGGTGAGGAAGGACGTGGATCGGGGCACGGCAGACTCCAGGCTGCTCTAAGGGAGGCACCCTGCTTGGGAACCGGACAGCAGGAAGCCCCTAAGTCTCGTATTCGCAATGGATTGCTCTCGCCGCGGGCGGGTAGAGTGGGCGCCGCACCGGAGGTCGAGTCACGGTCCAGTCCTCAGCCGCTCTTCTCCCCTCGCGAGAGGTGTCCGCGTGCCCCAAGGCGGAGCGTGATCTGCTGCGGAGGTTGGGCGCAGGCCTGGGGGCGGTCGCTCGCGCGACGGGTCGAGGCCTCGCGGCTGCCTACCACGCCGTAGACCCCGACGCGCAGCTGCAACCCCTCCCCTACGGCCGGCGTGGACCTGTGGAGAAGCGTGACGACGCCGACTCGGGACGGGCTTCAGCTAGGCCAGGACGCTCTCGTCGCCGGAGCTGCGGACCAGGATGCAGGAGCCGGCGATCCGCTCGGTCAGCGCGTAGGTCGCCTCGAGGTCGGGCTCGGCCGGCAGCCCCAGAATGCTCAAGTCCGCCTGAGGAGCCTCGTCGAGGGCCTGCGTGAAGGGCTTGCTCACGACCTGGTGGTCTCCCCAGCGCCCCAGGCGGGAGCGCACGAGGAGCTCGCTCAGGTAGGCCTCGGCGCGGATCCGCGTCGCTTCGTCGTGGACGGCCATGCAGAGGAGGAAGCGCCCGCCCCAGGCGCTCGCGATCTCGTAGGCGAGCAGGATCGCGAGGTCCAGGTTGCCCAAGCGCAGCGAGAGCTCCCAGTCGGGCCCCTGCTCCCGAACCCACACGTTGATCCGGCGCTCGCTCGCCAGCTCGTAGACCGGATCCGAGGCGTAGAGCACGATCCCCATCCGCTGCGAGCGGGCGAAGGCCAGCTGCTCGCTGACGGCGCCGAGGTCGCGTCCGGGGAGCAAGCGCAAGAAGAACAGGTTGGGGCGGAAGAGGACCGAGCGGAGCAGGCGGACGGCGATCTGGGTGCCCGCGAAGAAGTCCTCGTGCTCGAGCAGGGTGTGGCGGGCGAACACGCCGTCGCTCCGCAGGTCCCGCAGGATCGGGGGGATGCGCGTGACGTCCTTGCGCTCTCCCGGCGGATAGACCCCGAGCGCTCGCACGGCCCCGCGGCGACCGGTCATGGCCCGCAGGAGCCGATAGCAGCCGCTCAGCTCGCCGCTCGTCGCCACGGGCACGACCACGCTCGGCGACCAGGTCCGCTCGGGCGCGGCGGGGATCCGGTCGACCTGCTCGGCGGCCCAGCGCGCCATGGAGAGGAAGAGGCCGCTGCGCACGTCGCCCGTCCCGGTGGTCGGGAGCTTGCGCCGGAGCAGGAAGCCGTAGATCAGCAGCGAGAGCACCACCGAGACCAGGCTGAAGGCCGGGTTGACGAAGAACATCACCCCCACGCAGCTCAAGAGCCCCACCAGCGGCACCAGGCGTGGGATGCGGAAGGTCGGCCGGAAGCTGACCATCTCCAGGGTCTGCTCGACCAGCACCACCAGGTTGAGCATGGCGTAGGTGAGCAGGAAGAACATCGTGATCAGCGGCGCGACGAAGTTCAGCCCGCCGCCGATCAAGGCGATCACCAGCGTCCCGAAGGCCACCAGGGCGGTGATCAGCATCGCGCCTCGCGGCTCGCCCTGGCGGTCCTCCTTGGCCAGGTAGTCGCTGAAGGGGAGCAGCTCGTTGGTCGCGAGGGCTTGCACCACCCGCGGGGCGGCGACGACCGACCCCAGCGCCGAGGAGAAGGTCGCGCCCAGGAGCCCTGCGAGCACGGCCCAGTCCCAGCGAGCCCGGTCGACCATGACCGTCATGTTCCCCTGCAGCTCTTCGGGGGTCGCGACCCGCGAGAGCCAGTAGGCGAGCAGGAGGTAGATCACCAGGGTGACGGCGATCGCCGAGAGCGTGCCGATGGGAATGCTCCGGCGCGGGTCCTCCAGGTTTCCGCTCAGGCTGATCCCCGCCATGATCCCCGTGACCGCGGGGAAGAACACCGCGAAGGTCTCCCAGAAGCTCGCGCTCTCGAACCTCCCCCACAGCTGGGGCGTGTGGCTGAGGCCGCCCGCGCCCGCGGCGTCGGGCAGGCAGCCCAGGCCGATCGAGACGAGCGAGAAGGCGACCACGCCCAGGATCAGGATCTGCGCGCGCGCCGCGGCGCGGGTGCTGATCAGGGTCACGATCGCCAGGATCACGAAGCCCACCAGGGAGACCAGCGCCAGCGAGTGCTCGGGGTAGATCCGCTGCCACCCCTCGGCGAAGGCGAGCAGGTAGAGCGCGGTCGAGACGGTCTGCGCCAGGTAGAGGGGGACCCCGATGCTCCCCCCGGCCTCGAGGCCCAGGGACTGGGCGATGATCGCGAAGGCGCCGCCCGCCCCGACGCGAATGTTGGTCGAGATCGAGGAGACGGCCAGCCCCGTCGTGACCGTGATCACGTGGGCCAGGATCACGATCAGGAGCGCTCCGAGGAGGCCAGCGTTGCCCACGGTCCAGCCGAGGCGCAGATACATGATCGCGCCCAGGATCGTGAGCACGGTCGGGACGAAGACGCCCACCAGGGTCCCAAACTTGATCTGGGCTCCAGCCTCAGCCGGGGCGTCGCCGTTCATGGCCAGGATCCTAGCCAGCGCGGCGTCACGCCGCCCAGGGTGACCTGCAGGACCCTCCAGTAGGATCGCGCCCGTGCCGCCGCCAGACCCCCCGCGAGAGCTGCCCCTCGTCCGCGCGCTCTACAGCGTGGGGCGCTTCCACATCGTGGCCATCGCCGCGCTGGCCGCGCTGACCTTCGGCTGGGCCTTCACGGGCCGCTACCTGTGGTGGGCGCCCGCGGTGTGCGCCTTGGACTGGTTCCTCGTCAACCTGCTCAACCGCGTCGTGGACCTGCGCGAGGACGCCGCCAACGGGATCGAGGGCACCGAGTTCGCCGCCCGGCACCAGGGGCTGATCCGCGCGCTCTTCGCGCTGCTGCTCAGCGGCAGCCTGGCGCTCAGCCACTGGCTCGCGCCCGCGCTGACGCCCTGGCGCCTCGGCTATCACGTGCTCGGCCTGGCCTACAACGTGCGCCTGCTCCCTGGCGGGCGCCGGCTCAAGGAGCTCTACCTGCTCAAGAACACCGCGTCGGACGCCGGAATGCTGATCACCTGCTTCGGCTACCCCTTGGCCCTCGCGGGCGGCCTGGGCGCTCTGCGCGCCGACTTCAGCGTGGCGGGGCTGGCCTGCTTCGCGCTCTTCTTCTTCCTGTTCGAGCTCAGCTACGAGGTCGTCTACGACCTGCGCGACGTCAAGGGCGACGAGGCCGAGGGGGTCAAGACCTTCGCGGTCGTTCACGGCGCCGCGGGCGCCGGCAGGATCGCGAGCGGGCTGATGCTCGGCTCGCTCCTCGTCGCGGGCGGCGGCGCCGCGGGGGGGCTGCTCCCGGCGCGCCTGGCCTGCATGGCCGCCGCTCCCCTCGCGCAGCTGGTCCTCGTCCAGCGCTGGCTCGCTCGCGGAGTGGGCAAGCGCGACTGCGTTCGCCTGACCTGGCTGGGCGCTGGCCTGCTCGCCCTCTACCACGGCTGGGTCGCCCTCGGCCTGCCCGGCTCATGAGCCCCTGGGTCGAGCCGCTCAGCTTCGCGATCGTCGGGGTCTACCTGATCTCGCTCGCCTGGCGCCCGCCGGCCGAGCGGAGCTGGGCCTATCGCTCCTTCCTGCTCCTGGCCCTGGCGGGCTGGGTCGGCGAGGCGAGCTGCATTCGCGCCTACGGCTTCTACGCCTACGACCCCGGCTGGCGCCTGTGGCTGGACGTGGTGCCGCTGTGCGTGGTCTGCGTGTGGCCGATGGTGATCCTCTCGGCGCTCGACCTGGCCCGCGCGCTGCGCGCGGAGCGGGCAGCGGTCCTCTGCGCCTTGCTGGTCCTGGCCGACGCCGCGCTGATCGAGCCGGTGGCGGTCCAGGCCGGGCTCTGGCGCTGGAGCGAGCCCGGCCTGTTCGCGGTCCCGCCCGTCGGCGTCCTGGGCTGGGCCTTCTTCACCCTCTGCGCGACCGGCTGGCTGGAGCGCACCCGCGATCACGCCGGGCGCGCCTGCGCGCTGGTGCTGCTCGCGCCCCTGGGCTGTCACCTGCTCCTGCTCGCCAGCTGGTGGGGCGCGCTGCGCTGGCTGAGCCGTCCCCTCCCGGACGCGCTGGGACCGCTCTTGGCCCTCCCCCTGGCGGCCCTCGCCGGGCTCGCAGCCCGGCGCGTGAGGGCCCTCCCGCCCCTCGGGCTCCTGCTCGCGCGGGCGCCAGGGGCCCTGGTGTTCTTCGCGCTGCTCGGGCTGCACGCTCGGGAGCGACCGGCGCTCGTCGCCTACGCGCTCTCCTTCGCCCTCCCCTACCTCGTCCTCTCCTGGCGAGCCCGCGGGACCAACCACTAGGCTGGAGCCATGACCGCTCGGATCCATCGCGGGGCCCTCGCCGGCAGCCTCGTCTTCCTGTGCTCGCTCTCCAGCGGCTGTCCTCCCTCCAGCGGCTCGCGCGAGCAGGCCCCGCCGACGGCGCCCGAGCCCCGCGCTGACCCGGGGCCCCGAGCCCCGGCCTACGAGCCCCGCTGGACGGTCGAGGTCGACTCCCACCGCAGCGCCCTCTTCGCGCCCTGGGGCGACGTGGTCACCCTGGGAATGCTCGACCTGCTCGTCCTCGACCGGGAGACCGGGGCGGTCAAGAGCAAGGCGAGGCTGAAGGGGACGCTCCTGGGGAAGCACGCCGTGGCCTTCGTCGACAGCGAGACCCTGGCCTTCGTCGACGGCCGCGGCCTGCGCACGATCCACTTCCCTTCGCGCCGCCCCAGCGAGCTGCTGAAGTTCGAGTCGCGCGCCCAGCGCGCAGCGCTCTCCCCGGCGCGCGCGGTCGTGGCGTGGCGCTCCGGCGAGGTCGCGCTCTTCTCGCTCCCCGAGGCCGAGCGCCTGGGCGGCTTCACCTCGCCCGAGCGCCCCGAGAGCCTGAGCGTGACCGACGAGGGGCTGGTCGCGCTCGCGAGCAAGAGCAAGGTCCTGCTCTGGAGGCCCGGGCAGGCCGCGCCTCAGCCCTGCCCTGGGCTGGAGCGCGGGGCCGAGCTGGTCTCGCTCTCAGCGGACGGCTCGCGGCTCTACGCCAAGCTCTCGGGCAAGACCTCGACCGTGATCGACCTCGGCAAGGGCTCGGTCCTCGCTCGCTTCACGGGCGAGCGCATGGTCGGCGGAGCCTGCTTCCTGCCGGAGGGCTGGGTCGCGACCAGCGAGAGCGACACCTTCTCGCTGCACCACCCCCAGCTCGGGGCCCCACGACCCCTCCCCGTCGAGAGCCGGACTCCCTTCCACCTGGGCCGGGTGAGCGCCTTCGGGCCGAGCGGCGCCGCGCTCTGCCTGAGCGACCCCGGCGGCAACAAGGTCTCGCTCCTGGTCAAGGACCCCGCCTGGAGCCCGCCGGCGCCGCCCTTCGACCGCGCGCTGCTCGCCGCCAGCCAGGACGACGGCAAGGCGCGTGACCCGAGGGTCCTCCGTCGCAGGCGCGACCACGCCTGCCGGGCTCCGCGCTGGACCCCCTTCCGCTCGCGGGTGCGGAGCGGAGTCCAGCGCCCGGCTCCCTCGCAGCGGGCGGTCTTCGTGCGGGTCGACGCGCTCAGCGTGGGCGGCGAGTTCGACGTCGCCGACGACGAGGAGGTCCGCGTCGACGCGCAGGTCGGCGGGCGCGAGCTGCGCCTGCTCTCAGCCGTCCTCGACCTGCCCGCGCGGACGGTCCGGCGCTTCAGCTTCGAGTCCG
>CALDQK010000038.1 GCA_937911525.1 uncultured bacterium | reverse complement strand
TGGGGGGGGCTGGTGGACGGCCGCGTGGAGGACCTCGACCAGGGAGGCCCCCGCGAAGGGCGCCCGACCGACCAGCGCGTGCAGGAGCGTGGCGCCCAGCCCGTAGACGTCGGTGGCGGGTCCGATCCGGTCCTGCCGTCCCTGCGCCTGCTCGGGCGACATGTAGGCCGGCGTGCCCAGGATCTCGCCCGTCTGGGTCAGGGTCGTCGCCCCGGCGGGGCGGACGAGCCCGAAGTCGGTCAGCAGCGCGGCGTCGTCGCTGGCGCGCAGCAGCACGTTGTGGGGCTTGAGGTCTCGGTGCAACACGCCGCGCGCGTGGGCGTGGGCGAGCGCCTCGGCCAGCTGCAGCCCGTAGCGAGCCGCCTGCGCGGGGGAGAGGGGTCCCTCGGCGCAGCGCTCGGCCAGGGAAGGCCCCTCGATCAGCTCCATCGCGATGAAGGGTCGCCCGGCCTCCTGACCCACCGCGTGGATCGCCACGATCCCCGGGTGCGCCAGACTGGCGGCGGCCTGGCCCTCGCGCGCGAAGCGGATCAGCTCGGCCGGGTCTGCGTCCTCCCGCGGAACCTTGAGCGCGAGGGGAGCGCTGTGCTCCGGATGGCGCGCGCGGTAGACGCGCCCCATTCCGCCGCGCCCCAGCAGACCTTCGACCTTGAAGGAGCCCCAGCGGGTCGGAGCCGCGCTCGGGGGAGCCGCGACCGTCTCTGGCGCTGGGCCCTCCTCCTCCAGACAGGGCGCGAGCCGGCGAACCAGCTCGCCGGCGTGCGCAGGCCGCGCGGCGGGGTCCTTGGCCAAGCAACTCAGGCAGAGCTCGTCGAGGGCCGGGCTGACGGTGGCGTCGAGCTGCCGCGGACGGGGCGGCTCGCGCTCGCGGATCTTGCCCGCCAGCTCGAGGAAGCTCCCGCCGCTGAAGGGCAGCTCGTCGCTCAGGGCCAGGTAGAGCAGGACTCCCCAGGACCACACGTCGGCTCTGGGGTCGGGCGCGCTCGGGCCCTCGGTCCGCTCCGGCGCCAGGTAGGGGGCGCTGCCCAGGACCGCCCCGGGGGCGGTCAAGCGGGCCAGGTCGGCGGCGGCCGCCAGGCCGAAGTCGAGCAGGCGGACCCGCTCCCCGCGCTCGAGGAGCACATTGCGAGGGCTGAGGTCGCGGTGCACCACGCCCGCCGCGTGGGCGGCCGCGAGGGCCTCGGCCAGCTCGAGCAGGTAGGTCAGGCGCTGGGCGCGGGCAGCGGAGGGGAGGGCCGCGTCGAGCCGGCGCGGCTCGGCCACCAGCTCGCTGACCAGGAAGGGGCGCCCCGCCAGCTCCCCCGAGCCGAGGCAGCGCACGATTCCCGGGTGCTCGAGCTGCGCGGCCAGCTCCGCCTCGCGGGCGAAGCGGGCCAGGGTCTCGGGGTCGAGCTCGACCCCGCTCAAGAGCTTGAGCGCGACCTCCCGTCCCAGCCGGGCGTCCCAGGCGCGATAGACGACCGCGCTCGCGCCGCGCCCCAGCTCGGCCCGCAGCTCGAAGCGCTCCCCGAGGCGCGCGCCGGGGGCGAGGCTCTCGAGCAGCTGGGGCGCCTGCGCCGGCTCGACCCGGAGCGAGTCGAACACCCAGGCGCTCACGTAGGATCGCTTCCGTGGAGACCCGAGGCGATCCGATCCGCTGGCTGCGCGCGCTCCTGGAGCGCGAGCGAGACCCCGCCCGCTTGCGGCGGCTGGTCCTGGACGCGGCGCTGGAGCTCCTCGCGGCCGAGCGGGGCTACCTGGTGCGGCGGCGGGCGTCGGGCGAGCTCGAGGTCGAGGTGGCCCTCGGCTTCGACGCCGACGAGCTGCGCGGGCCGGCGGGGCAGATTTCGCGCACGGCCGTCGAGCGCGTGCTGGAGCGCTCGCGCGGCCTGGTCACGGCCAGCGAGGAGGACTGGGAGGTCGGCGACGCGACGAGCCTGCGCCAGAGCCGGGTGACCTGCGTGGCGTGCGTGCCGGTCCGGGGCGGCGGCGAGGTGTGGGGGGTGCTCTACCTCGATCACCGCTTCGACCCCGCCGCCTTCGTGCCCGAGGACCTCGAGCCCCTGCAGGCCCTGGCCGACCTGGCCGGGGAGCGGCTGGTCGCCTTGGAGGAGTGAGGGCTCACAGGCCGCGCTCCACCACCCAGCGCACGGCGTGGTGCACGAGCTCGGCGCCGCTCTCCAGGCCGAGCTTCTGCTTGATCTGGGCCCGGTAGCCCTCGACGGTCTTGACGCTCAGGTGGAGCGCCTCGGCGATCTCGCGCGTCCCGCGCCCGCGCCCCAGGGCCTGGAACACCTCCAGCTCGCGGTCGCTCAGGCGGTCGACGGGGCCGGCGTCGGCGACGTCCCCGCGCACGCGACGGAGCAGGCGCTGGGCCACGGCTGGGCTGGTGTAGACCTCGCCCGCCAGGACCTGGCGCAGCGCGTCCAGGACCGTCTCGCTGGCCTCTTGCTTGCGCACGTAGCCACGCGCGCCGGCGCGCAGGCAGCGCTCGGCGTAGAGGGCCTCCTCGTGCATGGACACGACCAGGGTCGGCAGCTCGGGCGCGCGCTGAGCGAGGGCTCGCACGACCTCCAGCCCGCTCCCTTCGCCCAGGCTGAGGTCCACGAGCACCACGTCGGGCGCGAGCTCGCGCGCGGCCTCGAGGCCCTCGGGCGCGCTGCCCGCCTCCCCGCACACCTCGAGGTCGGCCTCGTCCTCGATCAGCTGGGCCAGCCCGCGCCGGAACAAGGGGTGGTCGTCGATCAGGAGCACGCGCAGGGGCTCGCTCATGGGCAGGTCTCGCTCTCGCAGGGCCAGCGGCAGCCGACCTCCGTCCCGCCCGCGGGGAGGGCGCGGCGCACGAGCTCCGCTCCCAGGGCGCGGGCGCGGTAGGCCATGATCTGGCTGCCCATGCCGGGGCGCGCGTTGGGGTCGAGGCCGACGCCGTCGTCGCGGACCCAGAGCTCGAGCGCTCCCTCGCTTGGCTCCAGCCCGAGCACGACCTCGGCGGCGCGGCTGTGCTTGGCGGCGTTGGCCAGCGCCTCCTGGGCGATCCGGTAGAGCTCGTGGGCCGCGCCGGGCTCGAGTCGCCGCGCCAGCGCCGCGGGGCCCTCGTAGCGGAAGCGCAGCTCGGGGTAGCGGCGGCCGCTGGCCTCGATCAGGTCGCGCAGCGCGGCGGGCAGCCCCTCCCGCTCGAGGGCCACCGGGCACAGGCCCCGCGCCAGCCCGTAGGCCTGGGCGGTCGTCTGGTTCAGCTCGCTTCGTAGCTCCGCCGCCAGGGGCGCGTCGGGGTCTTCGCGGGCCGCGAGCCGCTTCTCGAGCCGCTTGGCGCTCAGGGCCAGGGCGCCCAGCAGCTGGCAGAGGTCGTCGTGGACGTCCTGGCCGAAGCGGCGCTGCTCGCGCGAGCTGACCTCGAGGACCTCGCGCTGCAGGGCCTCCTCCGCGCGGCGGTGCGCCGCCTCGCGCTCGCGCGAGGCGGTCACGTCGCGCAGCACGGCCACGGCGGCCTCGAGCGCGGGCGCGCGCGAGAGCGTCACCTCGACGACCCTGCCCTGGCCCGTGAGCGTCCGCTCCGCTCGCTCGCTCCCGCTCGCCAGCAGCTCCGCGGCCAGCCGCGGGAGCCCCGGGTCGCTGGCGGCGAGCGCCGCCGCCAGGTCCGCGCCGCGCTCGTTGAGGGGGCGCGGCTCGCCGCGCGGCGGGAGGAGCACCAGCCCCTCGCCGATCGTCGCCAGGGCCGCCTGGAAGCGAGCCCGCGTCTGGGACTGACGCTGGCGCTCGCCCTGCAGCTCCTTGAGCAGGCGCACGCGCTCGAGGCCGGCCGCGAGCTGGTGCGCCAGGAGCGGCAGGAGGGCCCGCGCCAGCTCGAAGCCCTCGGGCGGGAGCCCGTCGAGGACCAGGGCGACTCCGCCCGGGCGCCCAGGGGTCCTGAGCGGAGCTGCCAGCGCGCCACCGCGCTGCCCGCGGCGCTCGCTCAGCTCGTCCTCGCAGAGCGCTTCGTCGGCCGCCGTCTCCGCCAGCGCGGAGGGGGCGCCGAGCCCGGCGCAGGCGCCCCAGCTCCCGGCCTGGCGCAGGGCAGCGCGCGCGGCGCCGCAGGCCTCCTGCCCCAGCTGCAAGGCGCCCTCGCGCAGGGCGGACTCGCTCGAGGCGGTCGCCGTCAGCAGGCCGAGCTGATAGAGGGCCCGCGCCAGCTGGTCGCTCGGCGGCTGCCAGGCGCCGTCGCGCGAGCGCGTCAGCGCCGGGTTGACCTGCGCGAAGCGCGGCCCGGCGCCGAGGTAGGTCACCTCGACCTCGCCCACCTCGACCCGGTCGCCGTGGCGCAGGTTGCGGACGGGCTTGCGAGCGGGGCGCCCGTTGATCTGCAGCGGCAGCGCCGCGAGCTCTTCGAGCTGGATCAGGAGCGCGCCGCGGCGGGTCGGGCTGATCACGAGGTGGCTGGGGGCCGCCGGCTCGGCCAGCACGAGGTCGGCGTCCGGCCGCGAGCCCAGCACGAAGTCGCCCGTGAGGGTGAGGCTGAACTCCTCGCGAGGAGTGAGGACGGTCAGCTCCGCGGTCATGGCCAAATGGTAGCCGCCACCGAGCGCGACGCGAGGCCGAGGGACGTGCCCCCCAGGCCTCGCGCCGCGGCCGGCGCTCAGGGCAGGTCGGCCCGCAGCGAGCTCGCCTGGAGCACCCCGCCGCTGACGCTGCCCTTGGCGCGCAGCTCCTGGTAGCGGCCGGCCTGGATCCCGGCCTCGAGGTCGGCGGCGCTGATCGGGGTCGTGAGGCCGGTCTGCTTATCCCGCTCGACGATCACGGTGGCGGCCGAGGTCGTGACCTGGAGCGTGAGCGGGTTGCCCAGGGCGCCCGCGTCGCCGGTGATCTCCAGGGTCAGGGGTGCGTTGCCGAGCACCTGGAAGCGGGTGCCCTCGATCTGCTCCTGCTGGGCCTGGGCCGCGCCCGCCTGGCCGCTGACCAGATCGAACACCCCCGGCGCGCTGCGGCCGAAGTGGCCCTCGAGCTCGACCTTGGCGCCGACGCTCAGGCTCAGGCCGCCCAGGGCGACCTCGACCTGCGTCGGCAGGCTGGGCTGGCTCGAGACCGAGACCCGCTCGAAGCTCTGGGCGCTGACCTGAGCCCGCCCGTTGGCGACGCTCTGGACCGTGCCCTCGAGGCGGGTCTCACGCAGCTTCACGCCGCTGACGGTCCCGGGCACGCCGTAGACGCGGACCTCCTGGCCAGGCCGGAGGCTGCTCAGGCTGGCGCTGACCCCGGGGTAGCCGTCGTAGGCGTAGCGGGTGGCGGCGTCGACGGCGACCTGCTGGACCGAGCCGAGCGGGAAGAGCGCGTCGCGGCGGGCGAGGACCAGCAGCTCGAAGCCGCTGGCGTTGGTGCTCAGCACGATCCCCTGCGCCTCGGGGCCGCTCATGTTCAGCCCGTCGTCGAGCTCGATCGCGCTGGCCCGCACGGCGCCCGCGCCAATGTCGAAGGTCCCGTGGATCTCGAGGGGATCGCCGACCTGGAGCAGCCCCAGCCCGGCGGGGCCGGTCTGGAGCGAGCCGCGAGCGGCGATCCGGGTCGCGCCGTCGACGAGGACGCGCACCGTCCCCGCGCCGAGCTGGACGTCGAGCCCCTGGCCCGACTGGATCGCGGCCACCGAGCCGTGGAAGTCCTCGAAGGCGTAGCCGGCGCCCTGGCGCTCGACCTTCAGCAGGAGGGTCGGGTCGAGGGTCAGCGACCCGCCGGCGCCCAGGACCAGGTTGGTGACCGAGGCGTCCACGTCGAAGTCGACCTCGACCAGCTGGCTGGCGCCGGTCACGACGAGGGGCGGGCTGAAGGTCGAGCTGGCGCGCCCGCTGGCGGGGCTGACGCTGAGCGCGTTGCCGACGCGGTCGGCGGCCGCGGCGCCGGTGTAGTCCAGATCCAGTCGCTGGTAGGTGCCGGGCGGCAGGCTGAGGTGCGAGAGCAGCTTGCTGACCCCGCGCAGGCGGAGCAGGTTGGCGCTGACGCGGCCGCCGCCGGGGCCGGGGAAGACCTGCTGGGTCACCCCTTGGTCGTCGGTGACGCTCAGACCGGTGACCTCGACGGTCAGGGCCGAGAGGTCGTCGCTGGGGGCGTCCGTGAGGGCGAAGGTCACGCCGCCCGTGCTGGCAGCGCTCGTCGAGCCAGAGCTGGTCGAGGCGCCGCCGCTGCCGCTGCTCCCCCCGCTGCAGCCGCAGAGGGCCGCGCAGAGGGCGAAGCTGAGAAAGAGAGGCTGGGAGAGGGGCTTCATGGGGGGCTCCTGAAGGGGTCCGACCGAGGAGCCGCCAAGCTAGGGATTTGGCCGCCTGAGTCGATCCGGGGATCTCCCCCCTCCTGCCCCCGGGGAATCCCCGGGGGGTCGCCCTCAGACCCGCAGGGTCGCCACCAGGCGGCGCGGGAAGCGGAACAGGTCCAGCGCGCTCAGCACGCTGGGCACGAGCAGGTCGCACGCCAGGAGGGAGGGCCGCGCCAGGCCCTCCTCTCCGCACACCGCGACGCCGAGCGCCGCCGCCTCGAGGGCGGCGGCGTCGTTGCCGCCGTTGCCCACCACGGCGCAGCTCGCCGCCCCGAGGCGCTCGACGAGCGCCAGCTTCTGGGCGGCCTCCTGCCCGCGCTCGACGAGCGCCAGCTGCAGCGGCAGCCCCTCGACGAGGGCCGCGGCGCGCCCGTGGGTGTCGGCGGTCGCGAGGTGCAGCTCGAGGTCCACCGAGAGGGCCTCGACGCGCTCGGCGACTCCGGGCAGCAGCTCGCCGTCGAGGGCCAGGGTCCCGTTGAGGTCGAGCACGAGGTGCTCGAGGCGCAAGGGCGCCCAGCCGGGGATCTCGAGCTCGAGCACTAGTAGTGGATCTCCCGCGTCAGCTGCCGGTGCCCCTTCCAGGCCAGCAGCTTGGCCCGCGGCGGCCCCTCGGGGAAGTACTCCACCGCGGCGTAGGTCAGCTCGCGGTTGACGCCGAGGTTGGCGATGTCGAGCGAGATCAGGTCGGTCCAGGTGCCGGTGTTGATGTAGGTCCGGTTGGGCCCGAAGCGGCGCACCTTGCGCAGGTGGGTGTGGCCCATGATCACGGTGTGGATGCGCGGGTTGCGCCGCATCAGCTTCTTGACCTTGCGCTCGAAGTTGGGGAAGGCCCCGTAGTCGATGAACGTGTCGAAGAAGTCGCCCAGGGTGACCGGGTGCAGGCGCGGCCGCTGGATCAGGGGCAGGACCCGATAGCGCCAGAAGGTCATGAGGGCCAGGCCGATCAGCTTGAAGGCCACCCCGGGGTCGAAGAAGAGCGCGCCGAAGAGGTAGAGCGAGAAGGGCGTCACGCGGTCGACGTAAGGGCGCTTCTCCTTCATCCGGTTCAGCACCTCCAGGATGAACACGCTCCCGAAGGGCTGGCGGAGGACGGGCTCGGGCACCCCCTCGCTGATCAGCATTTGGTCCCAGCGGTAGCGGTTCATGCCTTCGAACTGCATCCCGTGGTGGACCTGGACCCCGTCGAACTCATAGTAGGGGCGCTCGACGACGAAGTGCATCCGCTCGTCGAGCTCCTCGCCGCACACCCGCTGCCGGAACAGGCGCTGGCAGGCGGGGAACACCAGCTCGAAGTCGTGGTTGCCCGGGAGGATCGTGATCCGCTTGCGCGGGCGAGACACGAAGCGCTGCAGGCCCGCGACGACGAGCGGGTGTCCGTCGAGGGCCGCCGCCAGCTTGGCGTGCGCGATCCGCTCGGTGATGTGGACCGGGAAGCCCCCGTCGAAGCGGACCTGGAGCAGGTCGAAGAAGTCGCCGTTGATGATCAGCTCGACCTCGGACTCGGCGTATTCGTCGCTCGAGTAGTGGTCGAGGAGGTCCGCGAACTCCTGGTCGTAGAAGAAGTTCTCCCAGGGATTGAGCTCGCCGACCTCCCGCCCGTCTCCGAGGTGGAAGTCGCTGACGACGACCTTGCGGACCTCTCCAGTGTTCGTGGCTCCGTCCTCCTAAGACGAGCGTAGCGACGGCCTTCCTCCCCCGGAAGAGACACAGAACCCTCCCTTCCGCGCTGACTTCGTCACGGGAGTGTCTGCCGAGCGTCCCGCGGGTCCCGAGTCGTGCCCCGAGGCGCTAAGATCCGGGCCTCACGCTTCCGGGACGTGAGCCGTATCAGAGAGCCGGCGCTCCTTGCCGTCGCTCCACGCGAAAGGTGTCCATGTCGATTTCAGCCTCGCGCAAGCTCCCCTTGCTCACCCTCGCGGGCGCCGCCGTCGCCTGCGCATTCCTCCTCCCCGTGGTCGCGCAGGACGCGGACCCCGCCGCTCAGGTCAAGGAGCTCTTCGAGCGCCTCGGCGCGGCCAAGGGCCCCGCGATCTGGAACCACGCCCTCGCCCTCGAGGAGCTCGGCCAGGCGGCCGCCCCCGAGATCGCGCGTCAGCTCGAGGCCGCCACGGCCCCGGGCGTGCGCCTGGGCGCAGCCAAGGCCCTGCTGGGGATCCCTGGCGCCGACGCCCAGCGCGGCGCGGCGGTCCGGGCGGTCAAGGCCGTGCTCCAGGGCGGCGCCGAGCGCGAGCTGCGGGTGTTCGCCGCCGACCTCCTGACCGCCCACGGGCGCAAGAACGAGGTCAAGCCCCTCTACCGCGCGCTGGAGTCCATGACCGACCCGGTCGTGAAGGTCCACGTGCTGCGCGCGCTGCACCACCGCGGCCGCCACCCGCGCGCGCGCCGTGAGCTGCGCAAGCTGCTCAAGAGCGACGACTACGAGACCCGCGTCGAGGCGGCCCTGGCGCTGGCCTCGCCGGAGATCGGCAACGTCGAGCTCGTCCGGCCCCTGCTGAACAAGGTCAAGGACGAGCCCAGCGACCGCGGTCAGCGGGCGCGGGCCTACCTCGAGCTCGACGACATGCTCGCCAAGCAGGAGAAGTACGCCGGCCTCGAGGAGCGCGACGAGATCCTCAAGCTGCGCAACCGCGAGATCGAGGACCTCAAGAGCCAGCTCGCCGCCGCCCGCAAGGCGGCCGGCTCGGGCGGGAGCGGCGCCGCCGCCGGCAGCGACTTCCCCGGCGGGAAGATGATGGAGGAGATCTTCGGGCGGATCCGCAGCGGCTACGTGGACGCCAAGAAGACCAAGGTCCAGGACCTGATCGATCAGGCCGCCAGCGGGCTGGTCGACTCGCTCGACCCCTTCAGCAGCTACATGAGCGAGCGCCAGCTGAAGGAGTTCAACACCGGCATGCAGCAGCGCTACGGCGGTATCGGCGCCGTGGTCCAGATCGACCCCAAGACGCAGCTGCTCACGATCCAGCAGCCCTTCTACGACAACCCCGCGCACAAGGCCGGGCTGCGGACCCTCGACAAGATCGTCAAGGTCGAGGGCACCGAGACCAAGGGCAAGCGGGTCGACGAGCTGGTCAAGATCCTCAAGGGCCCCGAGGGCACCCCGGTCCGGGTCCTGGTCCGCCCCTTCCTCGGCGGCGAGGACGTCGAGAAGAAGATCATTCGCCGCTCGATCGTGCTCAAGAGCGTCAAGACCGCGATGTTCCCCGGCAAGCTGGGCTACCTCTCGCTGGACCAGTTCGGCCACCTGGCCGTGCAGGAGGTCGAGGCCGGCCTGAAGAAGCTCGAGGCCGAGGGCATGCAAGGTCTGATCTTCGACCTGCGCGGCAACCCGGGCGGCCTGCTCAACGCGGCGGTCCTGATCGGTGACAAGTTCCTCGACGACGACCAGCTGGTCGTCTACAGCCAGGGCCGCAAGGGCACGCCCTACGGCGAGCGCTCCGAGGACGGCGGCCCCCGCGTGCGCCAGGCCCGCGTGGCCCAGCCCAAGCACCCCGACTACCCGATCGTGGTCCTGATCGACGAGAACGCCGCCAGCGCGAGCGAGATCGTGAGCGGCGCGCTCCAGGCCCACAAGCGGGCGACGCTCGTCGGCCAGACGACCTTCGGCAAGGGCAGCGTCCAGAACATCTTCCCGCTCAGCTCGGTCGGCGGGAAGGCCGCGCTGCGGATGACGATCGCCTACTACTACCTCCCCGACGGGCGCCTCATCCACAAGAAGCGCGACGTCGAGTTCTGGCGCTTCATGCAGCGGATGCGCGCCGCGATCAACGGCTGGAAGCGGGACGGCGTGATCAACGACCAGCAGGCCAAGGACATGCTGGATCGCTACGAGGACGCGCCGGGCGGGGTCGAGCCCGACTACGCCGTCGAGCAGGACACCTTCGAGCCCGACGAGCAGAAGGCCTACGGGATCGTGCTCCAGGGCCAGTTCGTGGAGGAGTACATCCGCGTGCGCTGGAAGCAGCACCAGGAGACCTTCCACAAGCTGGCCGAGTTCGACGGCTTCGACCCCAAGGCCTACCCCGACTTCGACGCGCTGTGGACCGAGGTCCAGGAGGCGCTCAAGATCGACGAGAAGGCCAAGGCGGCCTTCACCCAGGACGACCTGCGCCTGCTGCTGCGCAACATGGTTCGCCGCTTCGCGCAGGACGACAAGGAGGAGGTCTTCGCGGGCGACTTCCAGCAGGACCGCCAGCTCCAGGCCGGGATCCTGGTCCTCGGCAAGCAGGTCGGGCTCGACACCGACTCGGTCAGCGAGCTCTCCTTCCTCAAGGAGCGCTTCCCCAAGGGCGTCGAGCGGACCCGCAAGCTCGCCCAGAAGGACGAGCAGAAGGGCGACAAGCGCGACTTCAAGTAGCCGCTCCCGCTGAGTCAGCTCGAGGCGCGGGCCCCCTGGGGTTCGCGCCTCGTCGTTGGTTGGCGGTCCTTGGTTGGCGGTCCTTGGTTGGCGGTCCTTGGTTGGCGACAACGCCGGTGACGCTTTGGGAGGAAATCGGGGCGACGAGCTCCCTAACTCATTACCCGGCAAGGTCTGGCGCTGGGCACTCACCTTGCGCCTGAGCTCCACGAAGGAACTCAGGTGCAACGATGAAGAAGTTCGCGCTCGTGCTCGGCCTCGCCCTCGCGTGGGGGGCCCCGGCCCTCGCCCAGCCCGTCACGCCGGCCGCTCCCGCGGCCACGCCTCCGGGGATCACCCCGACCACCTGGAGCGTGCAGCTCTACGGGGAGCAGGGGGAGGCCGGCGAGGCGACTCAGGTGCGCCTGGAGGAGGTCGACCCCGACACCTGGCGGGTGTGGATCACCTACCAGGGCCAGACCTGGAGCGCGCCCGCCTCGCCCCTGCACGGCGGGCGGAGCGTGTTCGCGGCCTCGCACCTGGTCCCCCAGGCCGCGAGCGAGACCCCGGTCCGACGCGGCGCTGCGCAGCGCCTGACCCAGCAAGACCCCGCTCCGCCCGCGCCGAGCGCCGGCGAGGGCTACCAGCCGGGGGTGCCTGCGATGGTCCTGATCCGCCTCGAGGGAGGCGGAAGCCAGGCGCTCGTCACCCTGCGCGACGCCCGCGAGCGGATCATCGGGCGCGGCGCGGGCGTCGTCGACTGGCGCGGCGAGGCGGATCACCTCGCCGAGCGGCTCGAGCAGGCGCGGAGCGAGCTCGAGCGGACCGCCCCCCTCGACCGGACCCTGCGCCAGGAGCAGCGCGTGGAGGCCCTCGCCCGGCAGCACCGCAGCGCGCACCAGGCGGCGAGCGCGGCCGAGCTCACCTCGGGGGACCTCGATCGCGTCGAGGCGGCGAGCGAGCGCTCGCTGGAGCGCCTGGCCGACCTCCGCGAGCGCTACGCCGAGCTGGCCGACCCCCAGGGCGCCGAGGCCCGCACCCTCAGCGAGGAGATGCGCGAGGAGGAGGCGCTGCTGCAGCACGCGCGGCAGACGCGGGCCCGCCTCGAGGCCGCCGAGGTCGAGTCGGGTGAGCTGGCCCGGATCGCGCCCGCAGCGGACCGAGTCCGCGAGCGCCTGGCGCGCCTGCGCGAGGACTACGTGGCGCTCGAGGACCAGCGCGGGCCGCGCGCGCAGCTCCTGAGCGAGGAGATGCGCGACGCCGAGGGGTTGCTCCGCCACTCCCTTGAGCAGCGGGCGCGCGCCGAGGCGGCCGAGATCGAGTCGCGCGACCTCGAGCGGGTCAGCGAGGGCGTCGACCACGTGCGCCGGCGTCTGGCGGACCTGCGCGAGCGCTACACCCAGGTCGACCCGCGCAGCCCGAGCGCCGAGCTCCTCGCGCAGGACATGCGGGAGACCGAGGGCCTGCTCCGCCACGCCTACGGCCAGCGCGATCGCCTGGAGGCGGCCGAGCTCGACTCGGGCTCGCCCCGCCGCACCGCCGCTGGCGCCGAGCGGATCCGCGCTCGCCTGGCCCGCCTGCGCGAGGAATACAGCCAGGTCCCCCCCCACGGCCCCACGGCCCAGGTCCTGAGCGAGGAGATGCGCCAGACCGAGGGCCTGCTCCGTCACGCCTACAGCCAGCGAGCGCGGGCCGAGGAGACCGGGATCGAGAGCCCCAGCCCGCGGACCGTCGCGCGCGCGACCGCTCACGTGCAGGGGCGCCTGGCCCGCCTGCGCGAGCAGTACACCCAAGCCGAGCCGCGCAGCCCGAGCGCCCAGCTCCTGAGCGAGGACCTCCGCCGCACCGAGCAGCTGCTCCACCACGGACTGCAGCGGCGAGAGCTGCTCGAGTCCCAGGCGATCGAGTCCGGCGACCCGGCCCGGATCGAGCCGGTGGTCAGCGAGCTCGAGTCGCGGCTCAACACGGCCGAGGTGCGCCTGGCTCAGCTCCCCGGGCTGACGCCGACCCACGAGCTCCTGCGCCAGGAGCAGGAGCGGACCTCGCGCCTGCTCCGCGTCGCCCATGAGCGCCAGCTGACCCGCGACGAGCAAGACGCGCGCTCGGTCAACCCGGCGCGCGTCGCGGCCCTGAAGGAGCGCCTCGAGGCGCGCCTGGCCCACCTCGACGACCTCGCCAACCACTGGCGGCCCGGCGGTGAGTACGGTCCGCCCCGCTGGCTGAGCGAGCAGCGCCAGGCCACCCGCGACCTGCTGCGGCGCCTCGGAGTCGACTGAGGGTCCCCTCCAGGAGCGAACGCGCGCCCGACCTGGCGTTGATACGATCCAGGTGTGGCTCAGCCTCAGCCAGCAGACCGAGAAGCGGCCTTCTCCCTTCTCTTCGTTCTCCCCATTCTGGGCCTCCTGAGCGTGTTTCTGCTCGCGCTCACGAGCACGCTCCGCCTCGAGCAGCGGGCCTCGGCGAATCGAGTCGACGGCGTGCGGGCCGAGCTCGTCGCCGAGGCTGGACTGGCGCGGGCCATAGCGCTCCTGACCGAGTACGAGCTGCGCGAGCCGATCTCCAGCCTCCACGCCCCCTGGGCCTACCGCCGCCAGGACGCTCGCGCCTTCGCGGTGGACTTCCCCCTCGAGCGCTCGCGACACCCCTCCTTCAAGGCGGGCGTCTTGCCCTCGGGCCAGGTCTACTCCAGCTCGATCGGCAGCACCTACGGAGGCGGTGATGTCTGCCTGCTCAAGGTGATCGACGCGGCGAGCAAGCTGAACCTCAACGGAGGGAGCCCGGAGCTGCCCTCGATGCTCGACGCGCTGGGCCGAGCGATCCGGGACTACGACGAGCGGCGCGCCGACCCAGCCGACCCCCTCCACGACCCCGAGTGGTTGGCCTGGTGCCAGGAGGAGCTCCGGCTGCCCCTCGATCCGATCCAGGGCCGCGGCGAGCGCATCCTGGCCCTGCGGGACTCGCTCGGAGGCAGCTTCACCAGCCTGAGGCCCCTCGAGGCGCTGCTGGGCGTGGACGAGGTGGAGCGCCTCAGTCACTACGTGACGCTCCACTCGTGGCGTGATCCTCGCTACGGGAACCGCGCGCCGGTCAACGTCAACACGGCCTCCTGGCCCGTGTTGGTCTCCTGCTTCGTGGGCCTCGAGGCGGCCTCGCCGCTGGTCCCCCCTCTCAACGACGCCGCCGCCCGGGCCGCCGCCGACGTGTTCCTCGGCTACCGCCACGGCGGCGGCGTGTTCAGCTCCAGCGAGGAGGTGCGGGAGTTCGTCGAGGCGCTGATCCCCCGCGCGCTGAAGGGCTTGGTCAGCGCTCACGGCCAGGTCGCCGAGCGGATCTTCGCCAACGCCACGCCGCTCCCCAACGACCACGGCGAGATCACCCCCCGCCACATGCGGATCGACCCGGTCTTCGCGGACTTCCGCTACTCCACGACTCCCTTCTGCTTCGTCTCCCACGGCCGCTTCGAGGTCACCGCGCTGGCCCGCGTCCACGCGCCCAGCGGGGACGTGGTGGCGGAGGCGCGCTGCTGGAGCGCGGTCTCGGTCTACGAGAGCCTCCGCCTCGCGACCCAAGAGGACTTCGAGATGGCTCGCGCGCCCAGCGATCGCTGGGAGGTCGAGTCGCACCCGCGCCCGGTGGGCGGGCTAGCTGGGCCCGCCACCCAACCCGGCTCGAAGCCGGGTGGCTACGCGTTCGCGAGTCCCGCGGCTCGTCGCGACCTTCGCTGGCGCGCCGCCAGCAAGAGCTCGGGCTACGTGCAGCCGGCCCACCAGGCCCTCGGGTCCGACTTCCCCCAGGCCCTCGTCGAGCGCACCCACGCCTTCTCCTTCGGACCGGGGCTGAAGGGGAGCGTGGTGGACTCGACGGGGCCCCTGGCCTACCTGCACCGTCCCAAGCCTGGCGGGCCCTTCGACCAGGTCCAGAAGATGGCGGATGCGATCGGCGTCCACCCCGCTCAGCTCGGCGAGCTCGGCCTCCCCAATCCGACGCCCAAGGACTGGGGCGGGCCGGCGCCCCGGGTGCTCGCCAGCGGCCTGTTGACCCTGCCCGAGAGCGCCGACGACCTCCGCTACCCGAACGAGCCCGCGGGGGCGCCCTTCCCGCTCTTGAGCGGGAGCATGGCCCTGCAGCTGCGCTTCCGCGCCTTGAGCGACCCCCTGGCCCCGGTGCCCTTGCTCCAAGCCCGGATTCGGCCCGACCCGGTCTACTACCAGGGGCTGGACCCCACGACCGACTTCGTCGACCTCGAGGTCGAGGCGCAGCTGATCAAGGACGCGATCTACGTGCGCACCCGGATCAACTCCTACCGCGCCCCCCTCGTCCCCAACGACCCAGCCCTGCCGCCAGCCCTCGGCCTCGACCGGGCGAGCGTCGAGCGCCACCACGTGTTCGAGACCAAGGGGCCGAGCTCGCTCTGGCATGAGCTCTACATTCCGGTCCACCTCAACGCGCACGCCGTGTGGGTCGACGGCAAGCCCACCCGACCCGCCCGGCCGGCCGAGATCCTGCCCTGGCCCGCGCCGGCCTGGACCACGATCCAGGTCGGCGACGTCGTGCCCGGCGGGCTGGCGGAGGACCGCGGGGACTACAGCAAGGGCTTCCTCGTCAGCGACCTGCGCGTGACCACCTTCCGCCCCGGCGGGGGCCTGGAGGCGGTCAAGCAGGCGCTCGCCCCCCAGCCGGGGCACCCCTACGCCCCGCCAGCCATGAGCACTCGCTACCGACGGCGCGGCAGCGACGTGATGGGGAGCCTCCGGCTGCGGACTCGGCCGCTCCCGCCAGGAGCGCGGGTGGGGGCGGTGGTCGTCAACGAGTACGTGCCCAAGACCTTCAACCAGCACGTGTTCCACGACGCCGACTTCTTGACCCAGGTCAGCTCCCGGACCCGCGGCGGTCCGCTCAGGCGACACGTGAGCGGGCGCGTGATCCCGCCCCCCGCCCCCGCGCGCTTCGCGGATCCCCACTTCCGCTACTGGCGCTTGCGCTGGCTCGACGAATACTGCGCGCGGATGCGCAGGCGGGCCGCCCACTATCGACGCCTCGTCGAGCTGGCGCGGGGCGACGCCGCGGCGCTGCCTGCGCTCCAGGCGGCCCTGGCCCAGGTCGAGGAGAGCCTGCGCACGCTGGGAGCCGAGCGGGACGGGTTGCTCTCGGCCTACGGACGCGAGCCCGCCCCGCGAGGAGCCAGCGCCAACGACCCCGAGCGGGTCCTGCCCCAGCAGGCGAGCGACTGCCTCGACCTGCAGCTGGACTTCCTGTTCCTCAATCAGCTGGCGGTGCCCCTCGCGGACGGCTTCGAGCAGGCGCACGTGGCGCTCACGATCGACGAGGTGATCGTGCCCGTCGCGACCGGAGCGCGAGTCCTCGCGCGGAGGTGGGAGTGAGGCGCTCCTTCACCTTGCTCGAGATCTTGCTGACCCTGGTGGTGCTCGCGATCGGGCTGCTGGGCGTGATCTCCCTCCTCCCGCCCGCGCTGACGACGGCCGATCACGTCGCCCGCAGCCACGAGGTCTGCCACCAGGCTCGCGTGCTGCAAGACGCCCTGCAGGCTGCCGCCCTGGACCCCCGCGTCCGGCTCGACGCCGGCGGGGAGGTCGAGAGCCTCTGCCTCGTGCTGCGGCACCCTGCGGCCGAGGACGAGCTCGCGTTCGCCGCGGACGAGCAGCTCTTCGGCTCGCGCGCCTGCCTCCTCTTGCCCCACGGCGTGGACAAGGTGTTCAGCTACCCGCGCGGGGAGGTGGCAGCCGAGATCGCGCGCGCCAACGGCCAAGGGACCGTCGCCCTGGCGCGCGACGACCGCGCGCTGAGCGCTGAGGCGCGCAGCGCGGGGAGCAGCTACTCCCTCCCTCGGGCCGATCGAGCTGCGCGGGTCAGCTTCAAGCTCGAGCTCCAGCGAGCCTGGGTGGCTGGCGCCGCGCGGGACGACCTCTACCACGTCAGCCTGCGCTTCTTCGTGGAGAGCGCGGACGGTGAGCGCCAGCCGCTCCAGGAGTTCAGCAGCGAGCTCTACGTTCCGCTCCCGCCCCGGCTGCCTAGAAGCGAGGGCACGTGGCGGGTCGAAGAGCTGAACGCAGCGGCGGATCGACTCGAGCAGGAGGCCAAGCGGCTGGCGGAGGGCGAGCGGTGAGGCGGCCGCGGCGGCGCTTCACCCTGGTCGAGGTCCTGGTCAGCGTCTCGCTGGGCCTGATCCTGGTCGGGGTCGTGGCCGCGCTCTTCCAGCAGAGCTCGACCGCCGGTGAGCGAGTCAACGACAGCCTGACCCGAGCCCTCCACCTCGACGCAGCCTGGCTGGAGCTGCGCGGCGGAGCGCAGCGGGCGGTGGCCGTTGGCGAGCTGGCAGACTTCCTCCGGGTCGAGCAGCGCGAGGTCGAGCTCGCAGGGGCACCCACCCGGCTCGACCTCTGCGAGTGGGTCGAGCTCGACCCCGCAGGGCACCTGGACCGCGTCCGCTTCGAGGTCGAGTGGAACGCCGTCCAGGAGCGCGGGCTGCTCTGGCGTCAGCGCCAGCCCGTCGAGGCCAGCGAGCTGCCGCTCGAGCTGCGCCGCCTCGCCTCCAGCCGTCCCCCAGAGGCCAAGCTCCTGGTGACCGGAGTGACCGCGCTGCGGATCCAGGTCGTGACCGAGGCCGGACTCGAAGAGGCCCCCCTCTCCCCGCCGCCCGACTGGTGCGACCGCTTTCGCTGCGAAGGCACGGCCACCGGCGTGCTCCACGACCGGCTCACGCTCGGCGCGGCCGCGGCGCCCGGCGTCAGCCGCTCCCAGCTGCTCTACCTCAGCGACGACCGCGTCGGGCCGCCGCGCTTTCCGCAGGGCTACTACTGGGTCGCCGGGTGCGTCGGCGATCAACTCACCCTCTCGACTCGAGTGGGGCTGGCGAAGCCCGTGGCCTATCGGGGGGCCTACCTCCCCGCAGCGCTGCGGATCGAGCTCCAGGCCGGGGCGACCAAGGGGCGGGTGACCCTCCGCTTCCCTGGCCCCGGCGAGAACGCAGGGCTGCAGCTCGCGGGCGACCAGCTGGGCGTGGTCACCCCCGAGCCCCACAAAGCCGAAGCGCAGTGAGCCCAGACCCGAGCCGGCCTGTGTGGGGCGCGCACGCCAGGCTCGACGAAGAGAGCCCCGGCTCCTGGATCGACGAAGGGCTCGAGAGCGGGGAAGACCACAACGCGCTCATCAGGCCGGCCCAGGAAGCGGTCCCGACGCCGCAGCTCGAGCTGGACGTCCTGCTCGACCGGGGCGTCGCCGCGCGGACCTACTCCGGTCGCTGGCAGGACCAGGCCGTGTGGGTGCAGGTCGTCAGCAGCGTGTTCCTGCGCGCTCCTCAGCTGCTCGATGCGGTCCGGGTGTGGGCCGAGGCGATCGTGGGGCTCGAGCATCCGCACCTGCTCACGCCCCTCTCGATCGGCACCTCCGCTGGGCGGCCAGCGATCATTTACCCCCAGCCCGCCGGCCGCTCACTCCGCGACGCGCTCGACGAAGGCCCCCTGACCCCCGCCCAGGGAGTCGAGCTCGCCGCAGGGCTGGGGGAGGCCCTGGTCGCGCTCAGCGAGGCGGGGGTCCCGCACGGAGACCTCCAGCCCCAGGCGGTGCTCTGGGGCGAGGAGGGACCGCAGCTGTGGCAGTTCGGCCTGGCTCAGGTCAACTGCCTGCGGGGCGGCTTCGATCGCCAAGGCCTCCGCTTCGGCCACCCCAGCTACGACGCCCCGGAGCTCCAGCGAGCCGATGCTTCGCCCAGCTTCCGGACGGACGTCTACGCCCTCGGCATGACCGTGCTCGAGGCGGTCCGCGGGGCGCTCCCCTTCGACCCCAGCGATCCTGAGGGAGCGCTGCGCTGGCACCGCGAGCGAGGCCCGCTCCCCGACGACCTCCCACCTCCCCTGCGCGAGCTGCTGGAGCGGCTGCTGGCGCGAGAGCCGAGCGGGCGGCCCAGCCCCCTCGAGCTCCCCCTGGCGATCGGGACCTGCCAGACCGACCTCTGGCGCGCAGAGGCGGCGGCCTCCGGCCCCGCTGCGGCGCCGGCTGAGCCAAGCGCTGCGGCGCCGGCCGAGCCGGCCGCTGAGCCGGCCGCTGAGCCGGCCGCTGAGCCGGCC
>CALDQK010000037.1 GCA_937911525.1 uncultured bacterium | reverse complement strand
ACCCGGACGAGTCCTGGCCGGAGCTCCTGGCCGCAGCTCCTCCTGCCTGGAGCGGGCTTCTGGCGCGCTCCGAGCGGGGCTGGGCCCGCTCACTCCGCGCCGGGGTCGTCCTGGGGGGCGACGCCGAGGAGTGGGGCGAGCTGCCCTGGTCCCTCACTTCCTGGTCCCCGGCCACCGCACCGCTTGCGGACGGAGCAGCGCCATGAACTTCGACCTCCTTCAGCGCCTGATGGGGCGCTTCTTCCCTGGCCGGACTCGGGGCGCCGGAGCCCAGGGCGCGGGGATCGCGCTCGCGGAGCCGCTGCCCTGCCCCGCTGCCCCAGCGCGGCCTCGCCCGAGCGGCCGGTTGATCCGCGCTCCGCGCCGCGAGCGGCCTCGGCCCGCCCCCCAGCCGGAGGCGCCGCCAGCCATGTCCGCTCCCAGCAGGCCCAAGCGGCCCTGGCCGGAGGGGCTGGAGGAGAGCTTCGGCGCCTACGCCGCAGAGGACGCGGACATGGGCGCCGCCCTCCGCGCCGACCTCGGCCAGCGCCTCGAGGCGCTGCGCAAGCACCTGGGCGGCGTCGAGCCGGACCTCGTCTCGCTCCTCGAGCGCCTCGGCGGGGGCGAGATCGCCGAGACGATCCCGCAGATCCCCGCCGCTGCGCAGCGCGCCCTCAGCCTGACCCTCGACCTCGAGACCCCCACCCATGAGCTGGTCTCGGTGTTCGAGGGCGACCCTAGCCTGACGCAGGCCCTGCTCAAGTCGGCGAACTCGGTCTACTACGGCGCGAGCGAGTCTTGCAGCTCGATCCGCAACGGGATCGTGCGGCTGGGGCGCAAGGCCCTCCGCAACGTGCTCCTGACCCAGGTCCTGACCGGGCTGGTGTGTCGCCCCGGGCGCGCCTTCGGGCGAATGCCCGAGGAGGTGTGGGAGCACTTGAGCGCCAGCGCCCCCCTGGCCCGCTGCATCGCGCCCGCCTTCAACGCCGACCCTGAGGAGGCCTTCGCGATCGCGCTCCTGCACGACGTCGGCAAGCTGGTGTTCTTCGAGGCCGCAGCGGCCGCCCGTCGCAAGGAGCGCCGCGAGCTCTCGGTTGGAGATCTGGAGTCCCTCTCGCTCTGCCTGGACGTCCTGCACGAGCCCCTGGGCGGGCTGGCCATGGAGCGCTGGCAGCTCGGCGAGCGGGCGGTGCGCCTGGTGGCGACGCACCACCGCCGGCGCCCGGGGAGCGCGGACCGCTTCCCCCTCGGCGAGGCGATCTTCGTGGCCGATCGGGTGCAGCTCGCCGAGCAGGGGGGCAGCGTGGACCTTGACGAGCTCTGGCTGGCTGGGCGACTCAACGGCTCGGACGTCCGCGCCGCGAAGCTATTGGAGGTTTACTACGCCCAGAATGATTGACCCGGGGCGCGGAAACTCCCTGGCACTCCAGACCCGCTGAAAGCAGTATTGGAAGTATGTCCTCCCTTGACCTAGGCCCGTTGTTCGAGCGCGACTCGGCCATCGCGCGCGAGGCAGCTGGGGGGCGCTGTCGCTGGTTGAACGCCGCCGCTCGCAGGTTCCTGGGGATCGACGAGGACGAGGCCACGGGCTTCGCCTGGGAGGATCGCGTCCACCCCGAGGACCGGGCCGCCCTCGCGCAGGCCAGCGCCGGCGAGGGGAACTACCGGCTGCGCTATCGCATTCGGCGGGCGGACGGCGACTACTTCTGGCTCGACGAGCGGGGGGTGATCACCGCCGAGGGCGTGATCGCGAGGGCCGAGAACGCCGGGCCCGGCAGCCTCGGGCAAAGCGGCGTGATCCGGATGGCGTCCTTCTCCCACCACGTGCCCTCGCTCGAGATCCTCTGCGAGCTGACCGGGATCGGCACGTGGGAGCTCGACATGGACCACTCGGGGCTGACCTGGTCGGCCCAGGTCTATCGAATCCACGGGCTCCCCGAGGGTCAACGGATCACGCTGCCCGAGGCGCTCAGCTACTACCCGCCTGGCGCGCGCGAGGAGGTCCAGCGCCACCTCGACGAGGCGGTGGCGACGGGCGAGCCCTTCGACTTCGAGCTCCCCTTCGTCGACGCGCAAGGCAAGCTGCGCCGGGTGCGGGGGGTGGGCTGCTACGCCGAGGAGGGCGGGCGCCGCTTGCTGCGCGGCTGCTTCCAGGACGTGACTCAGGAGCACGAGCGGCGGGGCGAAGTCGAGGGGCTGAACGAGCGAATGCGCGTCGCGGCCGAGGCGGCGCAGCTCGGGATCTGGGACTGGGACGTCGCCGACAACGTCCTGACCTGGGACGAGACCATGTATCGGCTCCACGGGGTCGACCCGAGCCAGCGCCAGGACACCTTCGCGACCTGGTACGCCTGCCTCCACCCCCACGACGCCGAGCGCGTCGCGGAGGAGATCGAGGCCGCCCTGCGCGGGGAGGCCGAGTTCAACACCAGCTACCGGATCCTCCGCGCCGACACGGGCGAGGTGCGCGTGATCCGGGCCCACGCCTCGGTGCGCCAGGAGGCCCAAGGCACGCGCATGATCGGCGTGAACCTCGACGTGACCACCGAGGTCTTCGCCGAGGAGCGCAGCCGCCAGCTCAGCGCGGAGCTCGACCAGGC
Source organism: uncultured bacterium (assembly GCA_937911525.1). Taxonomy (GTDB): domain Bacteria; phylum Planctomycetota; class J058; order J058; family J058; genus NORP233. The sequence continues at coordinate 948 of CALDQK010000037.1, read as the reverse complement.
GCGCCGCACCGAGTCGCTGGCGACGCTGGCTGGCGGGATCGCGCACAACTTCAACAACGTGCTGGGCGTGGTGCGCGGCGTCCTGGAGCTGCTCCGCACGGACTGCCCGCCTCAGCCGCACCTGCTGCGCTTGATCTCGCGCGGCCTGGACGCCACCGACCGCGCCGCGCGCGTGGTGGAGCAGGTGCGCAGCCTCAACCAGGCGCCCATGCTCACGGGCGAGCGCTTGGACTTCGCCAAGCTGGTCCGGGAGATCGGCCGCGACGAGGCCGAGGTCGTCGGCGCGAAGAAGCGCTGCGAGGTCGAGGGCCAGGAGCCCCAGCTGCGCCAGCTCGTGCTCTGCCTGCTGGACAACGCACGCAAGGCGGTCGGGTCCGAGGGCCACGTCAGCATGACGGTCGGATTCCTGAAGGTCTCGGGCGACCCCAGCCTGCCCGCGGGCGAGTACGTCGAGCTCGTGGTCAGCGACGACGGCCCCGGCGTGCCGGTCGAGCTTCGCGAGCGGATCTTCGAGCCCTTCTTCTCCAGCCAGAGCCTGGCGCAGGGGCGCGGCCTCGGGCTGAGCGTCGCCCACGGGATCGCCGAGGCCCACGGCGGTCGGCTGCGCCTCCTCGACACCGAGGTCGGCGCGAGCTTCCAGGTCCTGCTGCCCCGGGTCGAGAGCAAGGCCGAGCGCCAGGCGCCGACTCACCGCCGTCTGGTGGTGGTGGACGACGACGAGGACCTCCTGTGGCTGGTCGGCACGACCCTCGAGCGCGCCGGCTACAAGGTCGAGAGCTTCAACTCCGGCGTGCGCGCCCTGGAGCGGATCCGACGGGACCCCAAGGGCGTGGACCTCGTCCTCAGCGACGTGGCCATGCCCGAGCTCGACGGCGCCGCCATGACCCGCGCCCTGCGCCGCGACGGCTTCACCGCGCAGCAGATCGACCTCGGCCGCTACCTGTTCTT
>CALDQK010000036.1 GCA_937911525.1 uncultured bacterium | reverse complement strand
ACAACAGCTGCCGACACCGGGCCTGCCCCAAGTGCCAGGGCCAGCGGCAGCGCGAGTGGATCGCTCGCCAAACCGAGCGAGCGCTGCCTGTCCCCTACTTCCATTGCGTGTTCACGCTGCCCGCCAGCCTGCGTCCCCTCGCCGCCGCCAACCCGAGCGAGGTCCACGGGCTGCTCTTGAGCGCCGCTGCCCGGACGGTGCTCGACCTCGGCAAGGACCCTCGCTTCCTCGGGGCGGAGGTGGGTGTCACAGCGGTCCTGCACACTTGGACGACCTCGCTCCACTACCACCCACACGCCCACTTGATCGTGACCGCAGGTGGCCTGACCAAGGACGGATCTCGCTGGATCCCCAACCGCTGGGGTGCGCGCTACCTGTTCCCGGTGAAGGTGCTCGGGCAGCGCTTCCGCGCGACCTTCCTGCGCAGGCTCGGGCGGGCCTGGAAGGCGGGCAAGCTGACGCCGGCTGGCACCTCGTGGTCCGGCTTGAAAGCGATCCTCTACCGCAAAGACTGGGTCGTCTACGCAAAGCGGCCCTTCGCGGGTGTCGGCCAGCTCTATCGCTACCTGGGGCGCTACACCCACCGGGTCGGCCTGACCAATCGGCGGCTGCTCGCGGTGAGCGCCGAGTCGGTGACCCTGCGAACGCGGAGCGGCCAGGCCCGCTTCACGCCGCTGGAGTTCCTGCGACGCTTTCTTCAGCACGTCCCACCCAAAGGCTTCGTGCGCGTGCGCCACTTCGGGATCTTCGCCAGCTCGAACCTGCGCACCAAGTTGCACCGCGCTCGTGACCTGCTCTACGCCGACGAGGAGGACGCTGGGCAGGGAGGAGCGCAGGAGGAGCCGCCGGAAAGCGCAGCGTGCCCGCGCTGCCTGTTTGGACAGCTCCGCCGAGAAGAGCTACCGCCCTGCGAACAGGACAAGGCTCTATGGGATCCATGACCGACGTCAGCGGTCAGCCCCCGTCGAAGCCCGGGATCAACCGTGCAACTCGGAGTACGTTCCGGCTCGCTCCCCGTTCAAGATTTGCGCTCAAGTGGAGCGTGAGCAGAGAGATATTGGGACCTTACGTGCTGCCTCTAAGACCCCGCTGACGCCAAGCCCCGCTTACGACCTGCTGGCTCGCCCTCTGAATGCCCATAGTCCAATTACACCTGGTCCTAGCCCCTCAACGCCCCAACCCTTATGGCTACGCTGCCTCAGCTCCTAACCAAGGCTAAGACTCGATCTGCAAACGAGGACATAGGCGGAGTGCGTCTCTCTAGCAGATCAGGCGCTTCTGGAAACAACGTCGCGAGTGTGGTGACAACGTCCTGCTCAGGATCACCACCGCACATGACTGCATAGGAGTAGAGAAGTGCGGCGGAGGCCCGCCAATACGATCGATCAGACTCCTTGATGACCTCTGCGGCGGCACGCCGATCTTCGTCTGGCGACTCGGGCCTCGCCAAGGTGTCCAGGGCCTCCGCGAGCCTGACGTCGAAATCCGGCGGGAACGCAATACCGAACTGGCTGCAGGCTTCCTGAACGGCTCCCACAGCAGAGAAACTCGCCAACAGTGCGCCGTCCTCGCCGCGGATCTCGCCTCCGAAATGTGCCTTGAGTTGCTCAAGGCCGGCGAGTCCCTCCTCGGAGGGACTAACTGTGCACAACGCGCCCTCCTCTAGCCAAAACCTTGTCCCCCCAAAGGAGTACTCTCTGCAGCCGGTGGACGAGCCTACTCCAAGGCTCTCCCAACCTGGCATGGACACAGTTGCAGACTCCATATCCTGCGCGTCCAACTCCCGATCCGTCAGTCGTAGTTCGACCCGGTAGCCCATTGAGGCCTCCTTCAGCGTAGGTGCTGAGTCCAAGTGATGTTCGCCGTCTTGAGCATGTCTTCGAGCGGCTTCGATGGACCCGCGTCCAAGAAGATCCAGCGTGGATCGTAGCCTCGAACACCCATCTCCCTTCGCAGCCAGACGTCGGTGAAAATTTGCCTTCGCAGTTCGTCGGTCAGTGGAACCTCGCGGAACGTCTCGGCACCCATGTGCATGTGGTAAGTCTTGACTTCAGCAGCGATTTGGGTGATCCCAGGACTTCCAAACGAATCAACGTGCCGCCCGCCAGTCGTAGGTGTTGGGAAGTGGGTGGGGGCGCCCTCAAGCGTCTCGCGGACCAACTCCTCACCAGCTTGCCACTTGTCCGGCTGGCGCATCCGCCGAACCCGGGAAAGCGTCTGGCTCTGAGGACCATGATACGGCAAGCCGAGTGGGCGACTGCCGGCTGCTCCCGTCGGGTCACACGGTCCATTGTTGTTATGCGAGAGCGCCCCAGTCCCATGGGCTCCACCTGCGACAAAGTAGGTGTGCCACTCCGCGACTGTTAAGTTGAACGTGCGCGCCGAGGCTTGGACAACCGCCACTTGGGCCACTGAGATCGGATTACCGTCGGCTCCGACGAGGGTATCCCCGGCCACCAAACGATCGGCACTAACCCACTCACCTGGGTCCTGGCGATAGAAGCTATGTCCAGGGGTACAGCGGATCGTGTACTGCGCCTCCTCTGCCCGCAGCGGTCCTATGAGTGGATCTGAGCTCTCCTCACCTCCGTCCTTGCCGTCATTGTTGGACCGCTGTCGACGCCGCTCGCCTCGTCCCCGGCGTTGGGGAAGCACTGTCAGGTGGCAAACACGCTCCGTTTCGGCTCGCCACAGCTGCGTGACCGGCTTCCAGCCCTGTTGCCCAGTGTGCTCGTCGCGGGCAAGAACGTAGTCACCTACTGCGATCTCCTCGATCGGCTTTTTTCCCTCCTTCGTCTCAACCAGGGTTCCGGCAACGAAGCACTTGATCTCCATCCAGTCGAGAACGCGCTTCAACCTCTTCCCGGCAGCGGTTCCACGAATCCGGCACGGGTTATCGGCAACCCGTCCAACGAGCTTCCCTAGAGTTCGGCCAGTTGCCTTGCCTGCTCCGCGGAAGCCCGAAGCCAGTCGAGATACCCCCGCCCCAGCGACCTTGAATGCAGCACCGAATGCGGCGCCAAACGCGAGTTCCTGAGCCATCGTCGCGACGGGATCAAACTTCCCTTTTCGGCCATGAGCGTGCCAGCGTATGTACTCCCCGACGGTCCCGATTCCTGCCTCACCGAATGCTGTCCGCACAGCAAACAGGGCGGACGAGCCCCTGCCTGCGACCTTGGCCAGGTTCGCCAGCCAGCCGCCAAAGGCCGCTGTCGCAGCCCCGACGCCAAAGTCAACGGCCGCGTCCTTCCAGGTGTAGTCCTTCCCCATGACGCGGTTCATGGTGTAGTTGATAGCGACGTTGATCGCGCCCCCTAGCACCGCGCCTGCGATGATCAGGGGTGGGAGCTTCCCGTCGGGATCGATGACGTTGATTGGGTTGTTGCGCAGGCCAACGTAGGGGTTCCCCAGCCCCATCGGATCCGCCCACGTCCCCAAGGGGTCTCGCTGGAGAAAGCGACCGAGCAAGGGGTCATAGAACCTGGCCCGGTAGTAATACAGCTGCGTCCCAGGGTCGTAGCGTTGACCCTGGAACAACACGGGGTTGCCCGCGTTGTCGTGGGCGGTCTGATCCTGGAAGAAGGGTCGCCCGTAGTCGTCGTAGAGCGCCCGATCAACGACCTCCCCTGCCTCGTTGGTTAGGGCGAGGGTGCTATCCCACATGCCCGAGTGGTGGAAGTACTTCTCCTTCTGCGTCCCCCTGATCGTCTCGCTGAGCACGACGTCCGTCAGGCCTGTGCCGTAGACGTACTCTCGCCGATCGCCTGAACTCGACCCCGTCTCCCGAATACAGCGCAGGCCGTCATGAAAGAACTCGACGCTCGCGCTCGACTGGATCCGCGCTGTGCGGCGCCCCAGTGCGTCATAGGCGAAGAGGACGGGCGCCCCTCCTCCGTCCCTAGTAATCGAGCGGAGTCGATTGAGTGAGTCGTATCGGAAGGTTCGTTCCTTGTTTCCGGTGACGTTTCCGTCCCCGACCAGGTTTCCGTTCCGGTCGTAGCGGAGCGTCGCCATTCCGACGGAGGTGTACTCGTGAACTGCGTTGGTGGCATAGGCCGTCGAGGAGACCGCGCCCACGCTGTCGACGTGCTCGACGCTCCTGCGATTGTTTGTTCCGTCAATCTCGTAAGACTTCTCTCGAAGCCCCCTCACTACTAGAGGTTGGGTACCTGCTTCCCCCGCCTGGTCGAAGCGCGCCTTGGCAATGCGACTCAAGCTGTCGTAGGCGTACTGGTCCTCCAGGCCCTCATCACCTCGCCGAACCACGGTCCTGTTGCTCGCGCGGTCGTATTCGTAGCTCCGCTCTACGAAGGGGGCTTCACCGCTCCGCCTGTGCAGAAGGCCGATGGGACGCTTGAGCTGGTCGTATCCAGGTGACCCGTCACCCAATTCCATCCGGGCAGAGGTCCCATTCCCATTCTCCCTGCGGACCCTCCGGTCGACGCCACGATATGCGTACGTCGCTAAAGCGACGCCGGTCGGCGAGTCGGCGCGGATCGCAGTGAGGCGGTCCAACTCGTCGTAGTCGTAGAAGAGCTTGCGCCCTCCAGCGGCACCAGCCTGAGGATAGACACACGAAGTCAGGCGGCTGTCGTCGTCGTAGGTGTATTGAACCGACTTTCCGTTTTGGGTCTCGGTGAGGAGGCGAGACATGAGGTCGTAGGTTCGCGACACCACGTGCACGGGAAAGTCGGGTGCAGACTCGGTGGCTCGAACGAGGCGATTCAGTCCGTCGTAGGCAAACGTCTGTGAAACGGGAATGACCTCCGCGTTCACCAGTGGCGTCGTCACCTGAACCAGACGGTTCTCGTTGTCGTAGCGACTCACAACCCTCGAGCCGTTCGGATCCCGCACCTCGATCGGATTGTCGGCGGCGTCGTAGGCGGTCTGCCAGACGGTGCCGTCCGCGCAGGTCTTCTGAATCGGTCGATCGAGTGCGTCATAGTCGAACTGCGTAGCGTTCGATTGGTCGTCCAGCGCCTTGACCAGGTTGCTGTTGCGGTCGTATTCCCAGCGAACCGCAACGCGTGCATCGGGATTGGAGGGAAGGGCGTCGGGGAGCGCTGCTGGGCTGACGACTCCCCCCTGCACGAGGTCCTTCTCCATTCGAACGCGGCGGCCCGTCGTGTCGTAGTAGAAGCGAGTCACGTTGCCGCTGGTGTTGATCTGCCCAGCGAAGTGGCGTGGATCGTCGGGTGGCAAGGTGTCAGGTCCCAGCGGGCCCCGCGCATCGAATGTGGCTACGACCAAGCTCCGGGAGTCGTACTGGGTAACGAAGGTTCGACCCAGGTCGTCCGTTGTCCGGATCGGCCGATCGAGGGCGTCATAGACGGTCCTCATGCGGTAGGTCTCGTTGGCCCCGTTGCTCGTCTCCTGACGCTCGGTCAGGATCGGATTCGAGTTGGCGTCGTAGGTCATGCGGACCTGGTTGCCGAGCGGGTCGGTCGCCGCCAGGAGTCGTCCCACTGCGTCGTAGACCATTGTCGTCGACTGACCGTCGGGCTCGGTGACCTTCGTGACCAGGCCAACCCGGTCGTATTCGGTCTTCGTCTTGGCGACACGAGGCGGGTTGTAGGTAATCCACTGCGTCTGTTCGATGGGACGGTAGAGTTCGTCCAGCGTGGTGTCCGTGCGACCCAAGAGCTTCTCGAAGTCGTCGTAGCGCTCTACCTGAATCGGATTCCCTACGGCGTCATGCGTGAGCCGAGTCTCGTAGCCGGCAGGGGTTCGGACCCGCTTGAGCCAGCTATGACCGCCGTAGACGAAGGTGCGCTCGAGCGTGCGCCCGTCCGAGTGGCTCAGGACGTTCCGGACCTCGTCGTAGGTCCACCTCTCCGTAGAAGCGTCCGAAGTCCCCGCCCCTCGAGTGCGGGCGACCAGGAGCTTTCGCTCGTCATGCTCGAAGGTGATGGAGTTCCCCTCGGGCAGCGTGATGCGCGTTGGAACCTGGCCCCGGTCGTATTCATTGTGTGTCACCAGGTATCTATCACCTAGCAATTGGCCACGCTGAACCGCCTGATTCAGAATGTCGTAGGTCTGGCGCACTTCGAAGTAGCGTCCGGGGACGCTGTCCTGGGCCCCCTTGTCCTCGAACAGGACCTTGACGACGTTCTTGTTCTCGTCGTGCTCGTAGCGGATTCGAAAGCCAACGCTCGAGTCGTTTGCTGCCTTGTGGATCTGCTTGACGAGTCCGTCCTTGTCGTACTCGTAGACCGTCCGGTTGCCGCGCGCGTCTACGGACTCCTCTAGAAGCCCCAGGTCGTTGTAGAGGCCGACCGTCTTGAGGGCGAAGCCGTCCGGGTCCTCGACGGTCTCATGGGTGTAGCCGCTGGGGTGATAGGTGACCGCTCGTGTGGATCCTTCCGCGTCTATGATCCGCTCTGGCAAGCCCCAGTCGTTGTATGAGATGCGAGTCCAAATCTCTTGCAGCTCCGGCTGCGTCACCAGGTGCTTGCGGAAGGCGACGGGGTTGCCTCGCACCCTGGAGACGCGACCGTCCAGGTTCAGGTCCCCCAGTCCTCGCTCAACGAGCTCTTCTACGAGCGTCTGGTCGATCCCAAACTTGGCTTCGCTCGGATCGAGAGGGCCCGATCCCTCTTGGTAGTCGTAGAAGGTGAGCGTCGAGAATCGCTCGAAGTCCGAGCTTCTCTGCGATTCGAGCCACTCGACGGCGTCCTCCTCGAGGGAGGGCGGACCGAACACTTGCTGGAAGCCCTGTGTCTCAGTGATCCGTGTCACCTGATTGAACAAGGGCTCGTACTCGAAGCCCGTCAAGACCCCAGGCTCGTCCGAGTCTCCTCCCGGAAGCCTGAGGTGGTACACCATGTTGCCCCGGTTGAACGAGAAGGTCGCCTTCTTGTCGTAGCCGAAGAACTCACTCTGACCATTCGGATAAGTGACGCTCCGCTGCAAGCCGTCCTCGTCGTAGGCGTAGCGGATCTGGTGCCCTGCCTCGTCTCTATGCGTGATCGGATTACCGAAGGCGCTGAACGTGAAGACGGTCGTGCCGCCGCGCCGATCCTTCACCGTCGTGATGCTGAACGCTGAATTGAGGGTATCGAGCCTGGAGCGCGTATTGACGACTGCAGCCGACGCGTAGGAGAACTCAAAGATCCCGCCCGCCTGCACGAGCATTTGCTCGCCATTTCGAGCATTGAGGTCTGGAATCTGGACGGATCCTCCCAGCAGCTGCTGGACGACACGGTCCTTGTTGGGTGAGTTCGGAACCGTGTCGTAGATGTTCACCACGTACGGGCCTTGCCCACTGGCGACCTCATTGGGACGTCGCACCTGAAGCATGTTGTGCCGCAAGGCAAAGTCCAACCCTCCCCCGGAGTAGACGTACTCTTCCCGACGCCCTTCGAAGGAGGTCGCTGCGACCAAGTCCAAGTTGTCGTCGTACTCGTAGCGACAGGTTCTTCCGCCTGTGACATCCGTGATCGCCACGATCAGGTTGTGCTCGACGTTCTGCACCTTCCGAGACTCGTATTCGAAGACGTACTCTCGTCCCTGCGTATCGATCACCCTCTTCAGCAAGTCGAACCGGTCTCGGATGAACCGAAGCCGATTCCCGTTTCGATCGCGCCGCTCAATCAGCCACCCTCGTCCGTTGAAGAAGGAGATGTTCCCGGTCGCAGTTCGCCGCATGTAGCCAGACTCGACTTCGGTGGTCCCGTCTTCGAGTTCATAGCTGACGGGTTCAACCACCTGAGAGGCGAACACACCAGGGGGAGGCGCCGGAATCGTCCCGCGAAAGCGTGTCGAGTAAGAGTGAGTGTTTCCAACGCGCCCTTGGCCGTCCAACTCGACCATGTCCGGCGTTCGGGTCACACGAGAGAGACGTTCGTCGCAGCTCAACGTCCAATTGTGACCGAGGTGGAAGTCGTACTCATTTGGGTAGATCAGTCCGCTTCGATAGGTCCGAGTCACCCGGAAGGTCATGCCTCGACCTCCGACGTCCAAATCCGTCCGAGACAGAACGAACTCGCCAGAATTCGCCATCACCCCTTCACCGACGATCTTGTGTCCCTGAACAGGCTCGGAGGGCAAACTGCGGGTTGGTAGCCGCTCTCGTCTGAGGGCACGCACCCCTGGCGCCGGGTGGAACTGATCGCTCGCATTCGGAGGCCTGCAACCCGTGATGAGCGCCGTGACGAAATCCTGAACCGTTGAGGTTCGATGGAGATCACACGCGAGCGCGCGCGGATCGTTGGCGATCACACGCTCAAGAGTCGAGACCTGATCGTCCCCCACGATGTTCAGGCACCAGCGTGTTCCGGTGGCGGCCACGGTGAACTGGAGGTCGACGAAGTTGTTGCCAACCTGCTCCCCCGCGGCGTCGCGCTGGCGCTCTAGCAAGAGCACGTCCGTGTAGGTCGTGGGACGTTGCTTGATCCAGCGTACCAGGTTGCCAAGCAAGTCTGCTTCTTCGCTCACTCCAAGCGGCGCCTCGGGCACTCCGTAGTTCTCGCGGTCGGCCTGGAGACGCTCGGCAGGAGAGCTGCTGCTCCGAAGGGCGCCGCTCGCTGCATACGATCCGGTGATGGCGCTGGGCAGAACGAGCTCGGGACCGGGCTGGCCAACGAACTTCACGTCCTCGGAGGCGGCAGTCGGATTCCCTTGGCCTGAAGAGGGATCGGAGGGAGAGCGAGTGAGGGCGCCCTCGAGGAACTGGAGCCCCTCCCCGAGGAGCGAGGTTGCTGGCATTGCTCGGAGAACGCCTGCCATGTTGCTGAGGAGGTCGTAATCAATCGCGTCCGGAATGAACTTCCAGCTCCGAACCGCGGCGTTGAACGCGTTCTTCCCGAACTGAACGACGTCCTTGATCTCGTGAATTCGAACGTCCAGCGCCTGTAGCATCGCGGGGATTGCAACTCCGACCGCGAAGCCGATCGAGAAGGCCATGGTGCCTGGAGGGTCGATCTTTGTGACTGGATTCTGATCCGCGTAAACGTATGGATTCTGGCCAATGGGCTCTAGCGCGAACCCCTCGAAGGTGTCCCTGGTGATGAACCTACCGCTAGCGACGTGCAGGTAACGCGACCTCAAGAAGAGGAGCCCGGTGTCCTGGTCCAAGCGATCCGCCGCGTAGGTGACGTCGCTAGCCGCGGCCGCTCCGGCCAGGATCTGGCCGAACGCGTCGTAGGAGATCGAAGTCACGACCGAACCGGTCGAGTCGGTGATCGTGCGAGTGCTCAGCGTCCCGTCTTGGAGCCAGTGCCGTTCGGCACCTAGGGCGTCCCTCGACCAAAGTGGGAGCTGGGCCGCCGTATAGACCTGCAAGACGTTCCCTGACTCGTCCAGGTCGAGCAGGGTCCGCGCAAGGGGCCGGTTGGAGTCGACTACATGGCGAGTGGCTACGCCGTTGCGAATCGTCTCCACCCGATTCCCGAAGTGATCGTAGACGTAGCTCACGACGGTTCGCGTGCCGCCATGGTCTCGTGCGACCTCGACCAGCCGACGACGGGCGTCGTAAGTGAAGGACGCGGAGTCAAGGGGGGCGATCCGTGACAGAAGGCTACCGTTGTCGTCGTACGAGTATTCAACCGAATACGGACTGGTACCTGGCGCCGTGTCCGAGATCTCTTCACGCAGGAGCCGGGAATTCGCGTCGTAGGTGTAGGTCGTGCTCTCGATCGTGCCGTCAGAGCGAGTCATGGTGCGGGTTTGGCGATCACCGTTGGCGTAGTAGGTGTAGCCAAGGGAAGAGCTGAGGGAAGCGACGGTGCTCTTCTCCAACACGAGCCGCCCGCTCGAATCGTAGGCGTAGTCGACGACCCGCCCTGAGTCCTCCGTTGAACGAGTCCGCAGGCCGTTCGAGTCGTATTGGTAGGTATAGCCAGCAATCGTGTTCGACTGTGACCCCACGTGAGCGAGTCGGGTGATGCCACCCAGCTGGTCGTAAGCGACGGTCGTTACGACACCGTTGGGCCGCTCGATTCGCTCGAGGGCTCCCGCGGGGGTGTAGCCGAGGGTGGCCTGTCGACCCCATGGGTCGCTGATGGAGGCGAGGCGGCTAGCGTCGTCGTAGGTGTAGGTGAAGGTCCCCACGGAGGCGATGAGCTGAGAGACATTCCCGTTCTGATCGTAGCGATACTCGAGCGAGCTACCGTCTCCGTTCAGTCGCAGGCTGAGCCTTCCAGCCAAGTCGAAGGCTTGCCGGATCGTACCGGTCGCGTCTTCGATCTTCGTCTCAGCGCCCAGGCGGTTGCGCTCGATCCGCACGCCGCTTCCGTCTGGGTAGCGCTCCTGGACGAGACGTCCCTCCTCGTCGTAGTAGTGCTCCGTTCGCTGTCCGGCGAAGTCAACCGTCGCGCTCGGGTGGCCCAAGTCGTCGTACTCGGTGCGCTGAATCTGGCCCAGGGGCAACTCGATCGCGCTCCGCTGTCCCGTTGAAGGGTCATAGACGTAGCGCGTGCGGTTCTCCAAGGCATCAACGCGCTCCGTCACCCGCCCCCGCAAGTCGTAGGAGTAGCGCAGGCTGCCAACTGGCAAGCCCACTTGGGTGGGCTTGTTGACAGCGCCCTGGAGGCCGTATTCCAGCTCGATCTCTCGACCGTGCCGGTCCTGTCTGCGAATCGGTCGACCGACTTCGTCACGCTCAATGAGCAATCGGCGACCATCAGGAAGCACTCGAGCGGCCAAGAAGCCCGCAAGGTCATACTCGAACTGCGTCACGCGCCCGTCCGCGTCCCGAATTGCAGTCACACGGTCGTTTTGGTCGTATTCGTAGACCGTACCGTTGCCCAAGGGATCGATGTCCTTGACCTTGCGTCCGGCAGCGTCGTACACGAAGCCCCACACCTTGCCGCGAGCGTCGGTGCGCGAAACCACCCGACCTACCGCGTCGTAAGAGACGGCGATCTGGTCACCGCTGGGAAGTGTCACAGCGGTGATTCGACCCTTGGGATCCAGGGTGCAGGATCGAGTGCCAGCCTCGTCTGTGATCGCAAGCAAGTGCCCGTTCGAATCGTAGTCCCGGACTTGCACCGTTCCGTCCTGGTCGATCGTTTGGGTGTGCCTCCCCAGATCGTCGTAGGCGAAGTTCGTCCTCGAAACAGCGTCGACCTCGACGCTGCTGATTCGACCGGTTTCGTCGTACGTGCGTACCAGAGACGTCCCGTCCGCACGTTGTGTCGCGAGCAGACGGCCTGCTGGCGAGTAGGTGTAGATCGTGGCTGCCCGTAGTGCAGGGCCATTGGCCTGGGGCTGAATGACGGTCTCTTTCGTAATCCGCCCGTTGTCGTCCGTCTCATACAGAGTCGTTCGCCCGCTCGAATCCACCATCTTCGAGATGCGACCCTTCTCGTCGTGCTCGTAGGTAACGGTCCGTCCGTCGGCAAATGTGATGCTCGCCGCGTTTCCAGCGCTGTCATAGGTGCGAACAGTCGTTCTGAGCAGCGCGTCCGTCTCCGTCAAGAGCTTGTTCTCTGACGACCAGGTGCGCGCGACGAGCCCTCCCTCCGGGTCCCTCACCGTGAGCGTGTTTCCTCGATCGTCGAAGGTGCGCTCGGTTCGCGCACCGAGAGGTGTCGTGCTCGCGGTCTGGAAGCCGCGCGAGTCGTATTCAAAGGACCAGATCCCGCCCGCCTCGTCAGTCCTTGACAGCAGATTGTCGTTCTCGTCGTAGGACATACGCTGCTCGGTCCCGTCTGCCGCCAGCGTCCTAACGACCCGCCCACGCGCGTCGTATTCCGTGATCGTCGGTCTTCCGAGCTTGTCCCGCACGATCTCCAAGTTTTGAGCCACGTCGTGCTCGATCTCAATCCGCTCTCCGAAGGGGTCAACGGTGGCAACCAGACGCCCACTGGAGTCGTACTCGTTGCGCACAGGCTTACTGCGACCCGGTTCGGTCCAGTTCCGTAGGTAGTGACCCGGGTGGTAGTCGTAGGTGCTCTGAACTCCGTCTGGGTCCGTGTGCAGTAAGAGATCGCCCGAGCCGTCGTACTCGTAGTTCAAGCTCCCCTGGAGTGGATCGACGATGCGCACGATCCGATCGAAGGCGTCTCGCTCGAAGCTCACCCCAACGCCTGACGAGTGGACCAACCCGTCACGGGTCACAGTGATCGAGTTCCCGTCCGGCTTGATCGCCTGGAGTAGCCCCCGCTCGTCATCGATCCTCAGGCGGGTGCCATCGAGTTGAGTCATGACGTAGACCTTCGGGTCGAAGGGAATCATGGAGGGGAACCAGAAGTAGTTCCCCACACCGTCCCGGCTAAGGATGTGATTACCCTCGAGCACCCCATCTGGCGTCTCGAAGTCCAATTCGCCTCCTCCCTTCTCCTCCGTCGACGTGAAGCCGGCCCGGTGGAAGCGAGGATCAATCGGGTTGACTTGCTCGGGCGTAAAGTCGAACTCAACCCTCCAACTCGCGGGGTTCTGGACGATCACCCCGTGATCCGCCTCTTCCTGAAGGTCGAGCGTTACGAGACGCAGGCGCCAGCCGTAACCGAAGTCGAGGCTGCGTTTCTCCCGGCTGTCGTATTCCCGAATGACTCGAACCGCGATACCTGAGACCGGAATCTCGAGATCGAGATACTCGAGCGAAAACACCCCCAACTTGAGGACACCTTCCGCTGAGAACGACGTCTCGTCGCTCGCGCTCAGCCCCTGGGCGTCCGTCACGGTCAGCCGCAGGCGGTAGTAGCCGTTGATCAACGTGGTCGGGTCCAACACCCCCAGCGCGCCCGAGGTGACCGCGGCGGTGGCCGAGTGGATCACGGTGAAGTCGCCGCCCTCGAGGGGGGCGATCGCGAGCTCGTAGCGGGCGAAGTCGCTGGGGTCGGTGGCGGCGCCGTAGACC
>CALDQK010000035.1 GCA_937911525.1 uncultured bacterium | reverse complement strand
CCGCCGCCGAAGCGGCCGCCGAACAGGCTGCCGAGGAGCTCCTCGAGGCCGCCGCCCGCCGCGAAGCTGCTCGACCAGCTGTTGAAGTCGAAGGGCTGGCCGCCGCCGCCGAAGCGCCGCAGGCGCTCGATCTGCTCGCGGTCGAAGTTGGCCTGGAGGGCCAGGTCACCGAACTCGTCGTAGAGGGCGCGCTTGTCCTTGTCGGAAAGCACGGCGTAGGCCGCGCTGACCTCCTTGAACTGCTCCTCCCCCGCGGGGTTCACGTCCGGGTGGAGCTTCTTGGCGAGCGCGCGGTAGGCCTTGCGGATCTCGCCCTGGCTGGCGCTCTTTTCGACGCCCAGGACGGCGTAGAGGTCCTTGCCCATGGCTGCTGGTCACTCTCCTGGATTCGCTGTTGCTCGATCGGCGCAGAGAATCGCACGAGCACAACCAAAACAGAAGCGGCGGGTCGAAGCCGACCCGCCGCTTCAGCGTGTAGATCTCGAGACTAGCCGATGTGGAAGTCGTGAGCGCGGACGGTCTTGCGGCCGTTCGCAGCGGCGCGAGCAGCAGCCTGCTCGATGTACCAGCCGACGACGGTGTTCAGGCCGTCGAGAGCGTCAGCAGCGACGTTGACGTCGTGGGCCTTGAGGGCCTCCTTGCACTTGCTCTTGACGACGAGGTCGGGAGCCTCGGCAGCCTTCTTCTTCTTCTTCGCCATAGCTTTCCCCCTTCGGGAAGTGGACGTGTGTGCGCGTCCGTTGAGGTGTGCGACCGGCAGCCTTGCCAGAAGCCCGGGTAATAGAACGACCCAGGGAAGAGAAAACAAGTCCGTAAACGGCTTTTTTTGGCGCTTAACAGGGGGAACTCGGGGGGAGGGCTCAACCTCGGCCCCCGACCTTGCCGATAGGACACTCGGGAGCGAGCAGTGTGATCGACTCGAGTGAGGGCAAGACCAGCAGGCAAGCGGCCTCCAGCGCATCGGAGGGTTCGCGACCCAGCGCGGCGGAGCGGCTCGCGGCCCGACGGGCCCTGCTGGCCCGAATGGCCCGCCCGGCCCGGGGCGAGCCCCTGAAGGTGTTCTGCTCGGGGATCGGCGGGGTCGGCCTCTCGGGTCTGGCCCGCCTGCTGGCGGCCCTGGGGCACCGGGTCCAGGGCTCGGATCGCGCCTCCTCGCTCGTGACCGAGGCCCTCGAGGCGCGCGGGATCGAGGTCCAGACCAGCCAGGTGGCCGAGAACCTCGGCGAGGGGATCGACCTCTTCGTCGCGACCGCGGCCCTCCCCCCGACCCACCCCGAGCTGGTGGCCGCGATCGAGCGCCAGATCCCGGTGGTCAAGTACGCCGAGGCCCTGGCCGCCCTGGTCGCCGCCCGCCGCGGCGTGGCCGTGGCCGGCACCCACGGCAAGACGACCACCACCGCGCTGCTGGCCTACCTGTTGACCATCTGTGGTCGCTCGCCGAGCTACGTGGTCGGCGGGACCCCCAAGAACCTGGGCGCCAACGCCAGCCTGGGCGAGGGCAGCGACCTGATCTTCGAGGCCTGCGAGTTCGACCGCAGCTTCCGCCACTACCAGCCCACGATCGCGACCCTGCTCAACGTCGAGGCCGACCACCTCGACTGCTACCGCGACGGCCTGGACGAGATCGTGGACGCCTTCGTCGAGTTCGGGGCCCGGATCCGCGAGGGCGGGGCGCTGATCGTGATGGCCGACTGCCCGGGCGCCCTGCGGGTCGCCGACAAGATCGCCGAGGTCCGGCCCGACGTGAGCCTCGACACGGTCTCGCTCCGGGGGGCCGCCCGCTACGAGGCGCGCGAGCTCGCCTTCGAGCGCGGCCTGGCCCGCTTCGACCTCTGGGTGGACGGGTCCTTCGTGGCGCCGGTCCGCCTCTCGCTCCCGGGCAATCACAACGCCGGCAACGCCCTGGTCGCGATCGCGGCCGCCGCGCGGGCCGGCGTCGATCCGGCCCAGGCCGCGGCGGCCGTCGAGGGCTACACCGGCGTCCGGCGCCGCTTCGACGTGCTGGCCGAGGGCGACGTGACCGTCGTCGACGACTACGCCCACCACCCGACCGCGATCGAGGTCGTCCTGGACGCCGCCCGCCGGCGCTACCCCGACCGCCGGATCGTGGTCTGCTTCGAGCCGCACCAGGCGAGCCGGACCCGCCACCTCTTCGACGACTTCGCCCAGGCCCTGGCCGGCGCGGACCGCGTGCTCCTGGCCGATATCTACCTCTGCCGCGACCTGGCCGAGGACGCCGCCGCCGTGACCAGCGCCGAGCTGGCCGCCGCGGTCCGCGCGATCGAGCCCGCCTGCGAGGCTCGCCACGCGGGCGACCTGGCTGCCCTGGCCCTGGCGGCCCGCGAGGTGGCCCAGTCCGGCGACGTGCTCCTCTGCCTGGGCGCGGGTCGGATCACCAAGGTCGCCCACGAGCTGGCCCAGAGCTTCACCCCGCCCCGGCGCCCGCCCGGGCAGCCGCGCCGCGCGCCGGGTCGCCTCGACGCCGCCCTGCGGCGCGAGCTGGGCGAGGCGCTCGAGCAGGACGCGGCCCTCGGCCCCCACTGCACCCTGCGCACC
Source organism: uncultured bacterium (assembly GCA_937911525.1). Taxonomy (GTDB): domain Bacteria; phylum Planctomycetota; class J058; order J058; family J058; genus NORP233. The sequence continues at coordinate 3,527 of CALDQK010000035.1, read as the reverse complement.
GGCGGGGTCAGCCGCTTCCTGGTCGCGCCCCGCAGCCTGGAGGAGGCCGTGGCCGCGCAGCGGGCCTTCCTCCGCCACGGCGTGCCCGTGGTGCCCCTCGGCGGCGGGAGCAACACGCTCTTCTGCAGCGAGCGCCTCGACGCGGCGGTGCTGCTGACCCGCCAAATGCGCTGGGCCCGCGTCTCGGGCAACCTGCTCCGCGCCAGCTGCGGCGCCTCGCTGGTCGGCGCGCTGCGCCTGGCCGAGCGGCACGGCCTGGCGGGCCTGGAGCGCTTCGCCGCGATCCCCGGGACCCTGGGCGGGGCCGTGTTCGGCAACGCCGGCGGCGCCCGCGACGCGGGGACGGTCGGCGACCGCGTGCGCCGCGTGCGGGTGGTCGAGCCCAACGGCGAGGTCCGCTGGCGGACCCGCGACGAGCTGGGGCTGCGCTACCGCGGCTCGAACCTGGCCGGCTGCCTGGTGCTCGAGCTCGAGCTCGAGCTCACGCCCGACGACCCGGCCCGCCTGCGCGAGGTCCGCCGCCAGGCGACCTTCCGCAAGGCCGAGAGCCAGCCCCTGGGCGCCCACAGCGCGGGCTGCACCTTCAGCAACCCGAGCGGCCACAGCGCCGGGCGCCTGATCGACGAGCTGGGCCTCAAGGGCCTGCGGATCGGCGGCGCGGTCGTCTCGAGCCACCACGCCAACTTCATCGTCAACGAGGGCGACGCCACGCCCCAGGACGTGATCGCTCTCGTCGAGGAGGTCCGCCGCCGGGTGCGGGCCGCTCGCGGGATCGAGCTCCAGACCGAGCTGCGGCTGATCGCCTGATGTCCGCCCCGCTCTCCCACCACCAAGGCCCGTCGTGCCCGTGCCCGTGCCCGTGCCCGTGCCCGGTTTCCAACTGACCGAGAGGCCTCCCATGCTCAGCACCGCCAAGCGCCGCCGCCCCAGCTTCGACACGACCCCCAGCCAGCCCGAGCCGGCTGGGCGCCAGCCCCTGCACGTGGCCGTCCTCCAGGGCGGCGTCGGCCACGAGCGGGCGGTGTCCTTGATCTCGGGCAAGGCCGTGATCGCGGGCCTTCAGAGCCGCGGGCACCGCGTCACGCCCGTGACCCTCGACTCCAGCGACGAGCGCGCCCTGGACGCGATCCCGGCCGACGCCGACGTCGCCTTCCTCGCGCTCCACGGCGAGTACGGCGAGGACGGCACGATCCAGCAGTCCCTGGCCACGCGCGGGATCACCTACACGGGCTCGGGCCCCGAGGCCAGCGCGCGCGCCTTCGACAAGATCCGCGCCAAGCGCCTGTTCCGGCGCGCGGGCCTGCCCCTGGCCTGGCAGCGGGTGGTCGAGTTCCCCTGGAGCGAGCGCTCGGTCCGGCACGCGCTGCGGATGTGCGCCGAGTTCCCGGTCGTGGTCAAGCCGGCCCGCTGCGGCTCGAGCGTGGGCGTCGCGATCGCCCACAACCGCGACCAGCTGCGCCGCGCGATCGAGGAGGCGGCTCGCTACCGCCAGGACATCCTGATCGAGGAGTTCATTGCGGGCCACGAGCTGACCTGCGGCGTGCTGGGCGGCGAGGCGCTGCCTCCCGTGGAGGCCGTCGCCCAGCGGACCTTCTTCGACTACCGCGCCAAATACGAGAAGGAGACGGGCACCGCCTACGTGGTCGACCCGCCCGAGCTGCCCGCCGCGCTCAAGGTCGAGCTGCGTCGCCTGGCCCTGGCCGCCCACGAGGTGCTCGGCTGCAGCGACTTCTCGCGGACCGACTTCCGCTACGACCCCCAGACCAAGCGGCTCGCGATCCTCGAGACCAACACGATCCCCGGCCTGACCCCGACCAGCCTCCTGCCCATGGCGGCCGGCGCGGTCGGGATCGACTTCGGCGCCCTGGTCGAGCGCTTCTGCACCCTCGCCCTGCGAGCCCGCGCATGAGCCGAAAGCGCCCCGCCTCCGTCTCTCCCCGCAAGCAGCCCGCGAGCAAGAAGCCCGCGCGCAGGGCCGCGACCCAGACGGTCGAGGCCCGCGCCGAGGCGCCCAAGAAGCAGCCGGCGCGCAAGAAGCCCGCGCGCAAGACGACGGCGCGCAAGGCGAGCGCGCCCGCCGAGCCCAGCCTGGCGGCGGCCGGCGCCCAGGCGGCGGCCGGGGCGCTGGGCAGCGGGGTGCTGGGCCTCCTGCGCGGGGTCGGGCGCGGCCTGCCCTGGATCTTCGGCCAGCGCGACGTCCAGCGCCTGGCCGCGCTCGGGATCCTGGCCGGCGTGTTCTGCGGCACCTCGCAGCTCGTGGCCGAGCGGGTGCAGACCTCGCCCGACTACGCCCTCCCCAGCCGCCTGGTGGCCGAGGTCGCTCCGCCGCCGGGCCTCTCGGTCAAGGCCGCCGAGGACCTGAGCAGCCTGCGCCTCGTCCGCGGCGCGCACGCCTTCGACGCCCGGATCGTGCCCGCCGTGGCGCGCCAGCTCGGGCGCCTGCCCTGGGTCGAGCAGGTCAGCGAGGTCGAGCTCGAGCCGCCCGCCAAGATCCGCTTCCGCCTCCGCCCGCACCAGCCCCTGGCGCGCCTCGGCGACCAGCTGGCGGTCTCGCGCAGCGGCGCGACCTTTCCGATCCACTACGCCGCCGCGGGCGACGCCCTGCCCGAGTTCCGCGGCGTCCCCGCGACCCCCGAGGCGCGCGCCAAGGCCCTCCAAGCCGGCGCCCAGGTCCTGGCCGACTTCGGCCCCTTGGCCGCCCAGGTCGAGGCGATCGACGTCAGCAACCTCGCGGGCGCGGTCGATCCGCTCCAGAGCGAGGTCGTGGTCCTGCTCAGCGGCGGGCTGAAGGTCGAGTGGGGCCGCGCCAACCTCGACGAGGAGCGCCAGGACCGCCCCGCCGAGCAGAAGCGCGCCGACCTGGAGGCCTTCCTGGCCGCTTACCCCCAGCGCGGCCGCGTCGAGAGCGTCTCGGTCCGCTGGGACGAGGTGACCTTCGTCTTGGCGGAGGAGCAGTCCCTCGCCAGCGCGGGCCGCTAGCGGGGCCTGGGGCTAGAGCGAGCGGAGCGGTCGCCCTCGGTCTGAGGGGGCGGGCCCGCGGTGCCGCTTCGGCCGAGGAGCGGCGGACCTCAGCGCCAAGGGGGCCCGCGAGGTCTCCCGCGCCACCTGGGCGCGCGTGCAGCCGCGCCTGCGCAGGCTCTGCACGCTGTGGTGACGCGCTAGGAGCGTCGCGCGGTGAATCGAGGTGACGGAGGCGCTGCGAGGGAGGGGACTTTTCACGCGGCGCCGAAGAGCAATCGATGCGCCTGGCGCAAGACCTGTCCGAGGGGACCCGCGGCCGGGCAGGTGGGTCAGGACTCCCCAGGTCGGGCCAGGCGAGCGCCCCAGGTGGGGCGTTCTGGGGCGCTCCTAGCTAAGGCCCGTCCCGAATCGGCGTCGTCACGCTTCTCCACCTTCAACCCCTCCCCTACATTTCGGGACAGGCTGTAGCTAGGCGGGAACACGGACGCCAAGACTGCTGTGCTTCAGGAGCACGCGTTCGACCCTCCCCGCCTGGCTGAGCGCGCACACGTAGGCCGAGACGGCTC
>CALDQK010000034.1 GCA_937911525.1 uncultured bacterium | reverse complement strand
GTGCGGGCCTTCCAGCGCCTGCTGACGGCCGACCAGGGCCAGACGGTGCTCAACCTGCTCCGCGCGGCCTTCAACCCCGCCGCCTCGGGCGAGCCACCAGCCCTGACGCTGATCGACGTGCTGCGCGCGGTCAACGACGCCGACGCCGGCCAGGGGGGCGGGCTGAACCGCGACGCCCTGCGCGAGGCGCTCGAGGAGGTGGTGGACCTCCTCCGTGATCCGCAGGGCGGTCTGCCTTGGATCTACCAGCTGATCCGGGACCGCCAAATATGAGGATCGCCCCAGCGCTGGCCGGCTTGCTGGCCACGCTCTACCTGGGCCTGGGCTTCGGCCTGGGCCTGGGCTCCCTCGGCCCCAGCGCCAGCGCTCAGGAGGCCCGCGAGTCCGCCATGGCCAACGCCCCCGAGCTCCCCCCCGCCCCCGAGGGCAGCCTCAACGGCTACGTGCTGCGGACCCTGCAGCGCTATCCGCTCAACGGGAGCTACGGCTACCACTGGCCCAAGCCCGGCAGCGACCCCTGGGAGGGCACGACCGAGGCGATCGTCTACGCCGGGCGTCAGCTGACCAAGGGCGACCCCAAGAAGCGCTCCTACTGCTGCGGGCTGACCTTCGAGGTCTACGTCAAGGCGCTGCTCGCGGCCTCGGGCGGCGAGCCCGTCCCGGGGATCAGCGCGGACCTCCTCCACGAGCTGCGGCTGCGCTTCTTCGGCGACAGCCAGCAGGTGCGCGAGCGCAAGCGGCTGCTCCAGTTCGGCATCGAGTCCCTGAAGCTGGGCCGGTCGATCAAGGACCTCGCCGACGCGCGCGCGGGGGACTTCGTCCAGTTCTGGCGCCACTCGGGCAGCGGACACTCGGCGATCTTCGTCAACTGGGTGGTCCGCAAGGGCAAGCGGGTGGGCATGACCTACTGGTCGACCCAGTCGAGCACCCAGGGGATCGGCTACAACACCGAGCGGATCGGCCCCGACGCCGTCGACGCCAAGCAGATCTACCTGGCGCGCGCGGCCTGGCCCGTGGAGCTGGGCGCCAGGAAGTAGCTAGCCGGTGAGGCGGACGATGGTCGAGCCGCGGGCGGTGCGGCCGATCTGGACGAGGCCGCGCTCCAGCAGGGCGTCGATATAGTCCCGCATGACCTGGGACTCGAGCTGGAACTCACGCGAGAGGCGCTCGACGGTGCGGGAGCCATGCTGAGAGAGATGCAGGATCAGCTCCTGGGCGGTCAGACCGTGGGGATCCACGGCGCTGGCGCCCTTGACCCGGACCCGCTCCTCTTCGGCTTCCCGCTGAGCGAGGATCTCGAGGATCCCCTGCACGTAGTCGTGACGCTCCACGTGATCGGGGCAAAAGGGCTTGCCCTCGCGCGTCGAATTCTGGCAGCCGGTGATCTTACAGCTGCGATTGGCGAGTGTGGGGGCTGCGCTCATGCAATACACTTAGCAAGATCGAGACCTCAGTGCAATCCGTTGTGGCGCAGTGCACGGGAGCGTCGCGGCGCACGTTATGGGGCGCCCGTTTGACCGATATGGAGCGAATGAACCCTAGCGAGCGAAGCAAGCGCTTTGGAGACGACCGTGCCCCGTCGTGAGTTCCCCGTCGAGGAGGACGAGTCGGGATCGCGCCTCGAGACGTTCCTGCGCAAGCGGCTGGGGTTGGCCCGCAACGTCGCGTTCAAGGCCCTCCGCAAGGGATGGGTCCGGGTCGACGGCAAGCGCGCCAAGGGCAACCAGCGGCTCGAGGTTGGCCAGCAGGTCAAGATCACCAACTACGCGCTGCCCTTGCCGGGAGTCGACGAGGCGCCCGAGCCTCCTCCGCCGGTCCCCGAGTCCGTGGTCGAGCGCGCGCGCGCCTCGATCCGCTACCAGGACGCGGATCTCGTGGTCGCGGCCAAGCCGGCCGGTGAGGTCGTGCACAAGGGCAGCAAGCACCCCTACGGCTGGGCCGACGCCCTGGGCTGGGCCCTGGGCGGCGAGCCCCTCGCGCCGGTCGGCCGGTTGGATCGCGACACCTCCGGGCTGCTCCTGCTGACCCGCACCCGCGGCGCGGCGCGGGCGCTCTTCGCCGGGCTGCGGGAGGGCACCGTGGCGAGGACCTACCAGGCCTTGATCCTGGGTCGCCCCAGGGAGGCCGAGGGACGGATCGAGCTGGCTCTCGCCAAGCAAGGCGCGCCAGGCGAGGAGCAAATGCGCCCCTCGGCCGCGGGCCAGGCCGCCGTGACCCGCTGGCGCCTGCTCGACGGGCACCCCCAGGCCAGCCTGGTGGAGGTCGAGCTCGAGACGGGTCGTACCCACCAGATCCGCGCCCACTTCCCCGCCCTCGGCCACCCGCTCCTGAA
>CALDQK010000033.1 GCA_937911525.1 uncultured bacterium | reverse complement strand
GCAGACCTGGCGCAGCCGGGCGTCCATGGTGGCCGTGGCCCTGGAGCGGCTGCCCGAGGGGACGCGCGGCGCCGAGCTGAACGTGGCGATCGTGTCGCGCCTCGAGGCGCTGGTCACAGAGCAGCAGCGCGTCCACCCCCAGGTCCGCTTCTGGCTGGCCGGCTCGCCCATGATCAAGGCCCGGATCGTGGCGGCGATCCAGCACGACATGGTGACCTTCGCCCCGCCCCTGATGCTGATCGCGATGCTCGTGGCGAGCTGCATGCTGCGCTCGATCAAGGGCGTCGCCCTCGTGCTGGGCGTGCTCGGGCTCACCAACGGCATGACCTTGGGCGCCATGGGCCTGCTCGGGGTCCCCCTCGACGCCATGACGAGCCTGGTCCCGACCCTGATCCTGGTGATCGGCGTCGCCGACTCGCTCCACCTCCTGGTCGAGCAGCGCGCGCAAGCCGCCCGACTCGGACCCGAGGCCAGTGGCGCCGAGACGATCGAGGCCGCCGCGCGGCACGTGCTCGTGCCCTGCCTGCTGACCAGCGCCACGACCATGATCGGCTTCGGCTCGCTGGTCGCCTCGCCGATCCCGCCGATTCAGCGCTTCGGCGTGGCGGCCGCGCTCTCAGCCGGCGCGACCTTCCTGATCACCATGACCTTCATTCCGGCCGTGGCGGCCCTCCTGAAGGCGCCCGCCCCCGCCAGCGCGGTCCAGAGCCGCGCCCGCGGGCTGGCCGAGTTCGTCCTGCGCCGCCCGCGGCTCTCGCTCCTGGGCGCACTCGGCTTCTGCCTGGCGCTGGGGCTGGGCTGGCTGAAGGTCGAGGTCTACACCGACTTCCTCTCCTTCTTCCCCGAACAGGACCCCCTCGTCGAGTCCGTGGCGGCGATCGAGTCGCGCTTCGTGGGGGTCGCCCCCTGCGAGGTGATCGTGGCGACCCCGCCCGGGCGCTCGCGCGACCCGCGGGTGCTCGAGCTGACCCTGGCGCTCGAGCGTCAGCTCGAGGCCTCCGAAATGGTCGACGTGTGCTTCTCGGCGGCCGACATGGTGGCCGAGGCGACCCGCCTCATGACCGGGAAGCGGGGGATCCCGCCCGACGCGGCGGGGATCGCGCGGGTCGAGAAGGTGCTCCGCCAGGTGGCCGGCCACGAGGACGGGCTCCAACAGCTGATCTCGCCCCCAGGCGGGGTCCACCCCGGCGAGGAGTGGGTGCGGATCACGGTCCGGGCCCGCTCGGTCGGGAGCCACCGCTACGGCGAGCTCTCGCGCCTGGTGCGCGAGTTCTCGCGCGAGCACTTCGAGCCGATCGGCGTCCGCGCGCTGCCGACGGGGACCTCGATCGTGTTCAGCGAGAGCGCGCAGGCGATCGTGGACGGCCAGATCAAGAGCTTCTTCTTCGCCTACGTGCTGATCACGGTCGTGCTGAGCGTGTTCCTCCGCTCGCTCCGGCTGGGGCTGATCTCGGCGATCCCCAACGTGGCGCCGATCGCGGCGCTCCTGGGCGTCATGGGCTACCTGGGGATCCCCTTCAACTCCTTCAACAGCATGGTCGCGAGCATCGCGCTCGGGATCGCGGTCGACGACACGATCCACGTCCTGGCCGGCTTCCAGCGCAGCGCCCGCGAGCTGCCGCTGCGCGAGGCCGTCGCGGCCACGATCGGACGCGAGGGCACGGCCCTGATCTCGACCTCGGCCGTGCTCTTCTGCGGCTTCGGCTTCCTGCTCCTCGCGACCTTCGTGCCGACGACCGAGTTCGGTCTCCTGACCGCGGTCGCGATCGCGGTCGCGCTCCTGGGCGACCTCGTGATCCTGCCCGCCCTGCTGGTGCTCTGCCCCTGGCTGACCGGCGTGCGCGGCGTGGAGGAGGCGCCCCCGGCCCCGCCTGCCGACGCTCCTGCGCTGGGAGGTCCGCCGACTTCGGAGCCGGCGTAGAGTCTCGCCATGTCGCCCTCCCCCACCCCAGCGGGGACCTCCAGCGAGCCCGCGGGCTACCTCGAGCTCCTCCGGGACAACCAGCCCTTCACCCGCTTCTTCGTGGCGCGGCTGATCAGCCTCTTCGGCGACTGGTTCAACCTGATCGCGGTCCTGGCCCTGCTCCGCCTCCTCGGCGAGAGCGAGGCGCGCGACTTCGGCTGGGTCCTGATCTCGAAAATGCTCCCCTCGCTGGTCGTCTCGCCCTTCGCGGGCGTGATCGTGGACCGCTTCGAGCGCAAGCGGCTGCTGGTCGTGCTGGACCTCGTGCGCGGGCTGCTGGTCGCGGGGCTGCTGGTCCTGCCCTGGCTGGCCCACCAGGGCACGCTCCCGGTCTCGCCCAAGGCCGTGCTCTACACGCTGGTCGTGCTCCAGGCCGCCTGCGTCCCGATCTCGGAGCCAGCCCGCAACGCGGTCCTGCCCGACCTGGTCGCGCCCAAGGACCTCGTGACCGCCAACGCCCTGGGCGCGGCGGCCTGGTCGACCATGTTCACCTTCGGGATCGCGGCCGGCGGGCTGGCCACGACCTACCTCGGCTGGCGCCTGGCCCTGGTCGTCGACCTGGGCACCTTCGCCCTCTCGGCGCTCCTGATCGCCACGACCCCGATCGTGGACCACCGCACCCTGCGCGACCCCGACGCCGAGGAGAACACGAGCTTCCTCGAGGGCCTGCGCTTCCTGCAGGCCCGCCCGCGCCTGTGGAGCCTGGCCCTCGCCAAGGCCGGCTGGTCGCTCGCGGGCGGGATCACGCTCGTGCTGACCGTCCTCGGCGAGCGGGTGTTCAGCCTCGGCGGCGAGGCCCTCCTGGGCGTGAGCGCGCTCTACATGGCCCGCGGCGTGGGCACGGGCCTGGGCCCGATCCTGGCCCGGCGGGTGGGCGGCAACGACGACGGCCGCGCCGAGCGCCTGATCGGCCTGTCCTACGTGTGGGCCGCCGGCTGCTACCTGGCGCTGGGCCAGGTCAGCGTGCTGCCCCTGGCGCTGCTGCTGGTCGTGCTGGCCCACCTGGGCGGCGCGACGGTGTGGGTGTTCTCGACCGTGCGCCTCCAGGCCGAGACCCCGACCGAGGTCCGCGGGCGCGTGTTCGCCGCCGAGCAGGCCGGCTGGACCCTGATCATGGCCTGCTCGACCTACACCTTTGGGCTGGCGATCGACGAGTCCTGGGCCGGGCTACCCACGATCACGTCTGCGCTCGGGCTGGTGCTCCTGGTGCCCGCGGCGCTGTGGGCGCTGCGCGTGGCCCTGCTGGGGGACCCCGAGCCCCACGCGCCGGAGGTCGTCGAGGCGCAGGCTTGAGGGCCTGCGCCGTCTGGCGGCGGGCGCGCGCGTCTCATACAACGTCCAGCCATGGGTGAGCTCGCGATCGAAGCCAAGGCGATGCGCAAGGTCTACCGGGGTGGGGTCGAGGCCCTGCGCGGGGTCGACCTCGACGTGCCGGCGGGCTGCTGCTTTGGGCTGCTCGGCCCCAACGGGGCGGGCAAGTCGACGCTGGTCAAGACGCTGCTGGGGATCGTGCACGCCACCGAGGGCAGCGCGAAGCTGAACGGGGTCGACTACCGCCTGCCGGCCTCGCGACGCGACGTGGGCTACCTGCCCGAGGGCCACGCCTTCCCGCCCTACCTGACCGGGCGCGGGGTGTGCCGCTACTTCGGCCGCCTGGCGGGCCTGCGCGGCAAGGAGCTCGAGCGCGAGATCGACGAGAAGCTCGAGCTGGTCGGAATGGCGGGTCGGGCGGACGCCAAGGTCACCAAGTTCTCCAAGGGCATGAAGCAGCGCGTCGGGTTGGCGCAGGCCCTACTCGGCAAGCCCAAGCTGGTGTTCCTCGACGAGCCGACCGACGGGCTGGACCCGGTCGGGCGGACCGAGATCCGCTCGGTGATCCGCAAGGCCGTCGAGGCCGGCACGACCGTGTTCTTCAACAGCCACCTCTTGGCCGAGGTCGAGGTGATCTGCGACGAGCTCGCGATCCTCAACCAGGGCGAGCTGCTCATGCAGGGCAGCGTGGGCGAGATCAAGGAGGGCGTGGCCGCGAGCAAGGGCGGCAAGGGGCTGCGGGTCCGCTTCATTACGGGCGAGGTCCCCGGCGAGGTGTGGGAGGAGCTGCGCCACGAGGGCGGCGAGCGCGAGCCCAACGGGTTCACGCTCTTCCTCGAGGACCGCGAGCGGATCCCCGCCAAGGTCGCCCAGCTCTGCCAGGCCGAGGTGAAGGTCTACGAGGTGACCCCGCTCCAGGGCAACCTCGAGCAGGCCTTCGTGTCGCTGCTCTCGGCCCCGCCGACCCCCACGGCGCCAGCGGCCCCCGCCCAGCCGGCCCCGCCCGCGGAGGGCGCGTGAACGCCCTGATCGCGATCGTGCTCGACACCTGGCGCCAGTCGCGCCAGCAGTGGGTGTTCCTGCTCATGCTCTTGCTCCTGGTCGTGCTGACCGGGGCCGCCCTGATCATGCCGGAGGCCGAAGAGCCCACGCTCAAGCTCTGGCGCGGCGGGCCCCAGACCACGATCGGGTCGGTCGCCGAGCCGATCGAGCTGAGCGACCCCAGCGCGCTCGCGACCGGCGACCTCGACGCCGACGGCGACGTGGACGCGGTCGTCGTGGCGGGCGGGGCCCTGGTCACGCTCCGCAACGAGGGCGGCAAGCTCCAGAGCGCTGGGGTGGCCGCGCTCCCCGAGGCCAAGCCCCACCTGCTCCGGCTGGCGGACCTCGACGGCGACGGGCGCCCCGAGCTGCTCACGGCGGGC
>CALDQK010000032.1 GCA_937911525.1 uncultured bacterium | reverse complement strand
AGCAGGTGGCGGGCCAGCGCGCCGCGCGGGCCGCGGTCGTAGCCCGACGCGGGCTTGCGCATCAGGGCGCGCTGGAGGGTGAAGCGCTTCTTCTCCGAGCCGCGCGCGATGGTGGCCTCGTAGCGGTTCAGCTCCGCGACCTTGATCTCGAGGGTCGAGCCGGAGTTGGCCTGGCTGCCGCCCGAGGTGTTGCCGTTGAAGATGCCCGCCAGGGCGTCGTCGGCGCCGCTCTGGATCGTGCTGCTCACGTCGCCGGGCTGCTCGACGCCGCCCTTCAGCGTGTCTTCGCTCTCCGAGCCGCGGGTCACCTTGAACCAGGTCTTGCCGAGGCGGACGTAGTAGGTGTTCACGTCGTGGAGGTAGATGTTCACCTCACCTGCGTCGTCGTTCCCGGCCACCTTGAAGTGCCCGCTCAGCCGAGAGGCATCGGGCACCGCTTGGGCGAAGGCGCCAGCAGGGAGCAAGAGCAGGAGCACCAGGGCGGTGCGCAAGAGGGTGGGGATCATGCAGGGGGCTCCTCGGAGGTGAGCGACAGCTTTGCAACGCAGAGTCCGCAACACAAGTTTATGTTTCGCGGAGCTTTAGACGTCCTTCACGAGTCGCATGCGAGCCGTATTTGATTGCATTTCGCGTCAACCGAGAACGCGGGACCAACTCGATACGCCGGGGGCCAGCGCTGTCCCGCCGCTCCCCTTTGGGGGGAAGTTTGGGAGGCTCGGCAGCAATCCTTTCTTTCGCAGGAACTTAGCCCAAGACTGACCGTGTGTAGGGACGATGCGCCCTTCCACCCTTTTGACGGTCTTGACGGTCTTGACAGCCAGCCCTCTCGCCGCGTGCGAGGTCGGTGAAACGCGCTGGCACGGTCCACAGCCCTTTCAGAAGGTCTCCCACGAGGTCTGGCTCTACCCCCACAGCGACGGGGTCCCCGAGCTCTTCGTCGAGGGCAAAGGGGCCTGGCGCGGCAGCCTCGGCTCCCGCTTCCACCCCGAGCGCGGCTTCGCGAATCGCTTCAACGCGGCGGAGGTGGCCAACGAGCTGGCGGGGGCCGACACGCCCAGCGCAGACCGCCGCCGCGCTGCGCGGCTGCTGATGCTCTACCGCGCCCTGCACCCCGCCGCGGGGAGTCCTAGCTGGCTGGCTCCCCTCGAGCAGCGGATCGAGCGCTACGGAGAGCCTGGTGACCTCGAGTGGGCGGAGGCGCGCGCCGAGGAGCAGCGTCGTCTGCTCTCCGGGCTGTCGCGGGTCGGGACCCGAGTCGCGCGAGCACCCGCTCGCCTTCGCAGCGCCGCCGACCACTACGCAGCGCTCCTCGCCGACGGCTTCCTGGACGTCGTCGTGATCGGCGGCAACTCCAAGGACTCGGAGACGGCTCAGCGCTACGGCGGGCGGCTGCTCGACGCCTTGCGAGAGGAGCTGGCAGGTCTCGGATTCCGCGCCCAGCGCGAGCGGGGCGCGCCGGCCCGGACGCTCTACGAGCGCGTCGTGCGAATCGGGAAGACCCGAGCGCGGGTCCGTCTGCGGATCGCCGGCGGGAGCGGGCGCGGCGACGAGGAGCGGCGAGCCGTCGCGGCCTTCGTGGAGGGGCTCGCGCGCGCGGACGTCTTGATCTACCTCGGCCACTCCAACAAGGACTCGGGGGCCTACTACCTCAGCGAGCGCAAGACTCCCTACTCCCGCTTTCGGCTCGGGCTGGCGGCGGAGGGCGAGGACCTCGAGCGGCGCTGCTACGGCCTGGGACGCAAGGCGCACCAGGTCCTCTCGCTTCAGAGCTGCTCGAGCTACGAGAAATACTGCCGCCCGATTCGGGCTGGCTTCCCGCGAGGCCCTGGGCGGCGGCCACCCGGCGTGGTCGGGACCCCGGACGTGGCTTATTTCCAGGACTTCGTCCCTCGAGCGCGGGCCTTCCTCCGCTTGCTCCTCGCTGGCGCGGGGCCGCGACGCATCGCGAGCCGCCTGAATGAGCTCAAGCCCATGCCCGACAGCCCGACCCAGGTCCTGCGCGGGGTCCTCCAGCCACAGCACTCCTTCTTGCTCCCGCGCGGGGTCCAGCGCCAGGGAGCGATCGAAGAGCTCGGGCCGGAGGACGGCTTCCTGGCCCTGGGCCAGGGCAGCGACGGCAAGCGCTACCCCTCCACCGGCGTGTTCCCCCAGGACGTCCCCGGGGAGGTCGTGCAGGTGGCGCGAGCGGGGCAGGGGCTCTACGGGCTCTACCGAGACGGCGAGCTGCGCTGGGTCGGTCCCGACACCGGCGGGGCCGCGCTCCCCGTCGCCGCGGCGCGCCACTTTCGGCTGCGCTTCGTGGCGCCCGTTCAGCTGGGACGTCGCGCGGCCTTGGTTGCGATCGACGAGCGCGGGCGGGTGCTCTGCCTCCAGGGAGCGCGAGCGCGCGTGGCTC
>CALDQK010000031.1 GCA_937911525.1 uncultured bacterium | reverse complement strand
CAGGAGGGCCCGCCTCTGCGCCTGGGCCACGCCGAAACCGCCCCTGAGCTGCGGGCCGAGATTCAGCTGGCCCCCGAGCGCTGGCTGGGCCCCTTGGCGGGCAAGCACGGCCCGACGGCCAACCGCCTGCTCTGGCAGCGCGGCTACTGGCACACCCTGACCAACTACACGCGCAGCCGGCCCCTCGAGTGGTGGGAGGCCGCCCTCTCGCACGAGAGCGCCCGCTTCCTCCGCCACCTCGCCGTGCGCTGGCTGCCGCCGGAGCAGACCCGCGCGCTCCTGCTCCGCCACCGCCCGCCCCTGCGCTGGCTGCACTGGCAAGAGGAGACCGAGGCGCCGGTCGCGCTGGAGGAGGTCATGGAGGCGCTCCCCTGGCTGGAGGAGCTGAGGCTCTGGGTCCAGGCCAGCGCTCGGAGCGGCTGGCGCTGGCCGCGGCTGCGCGCGCTCTCGCTCAACATTTGCTTCGACCACGGCCTGCCCGACGACCTCGCCGCCGCGGCTCCCGGCGGGGCCTTCGCCCCGCTCGAGGAGCTCCAGCTCTACACCGGCTTCGACCACGAGCTCGCGCCCGTGCCCAGCGCGCTCCTGGCCGACACGCCGCGCCTGCGCGCCCTGACGGTCCTGGGCGGAAACCGGGTCGAGCCCCTCTGCGAGGCGATCGCGGCCAGCGGCGCCCTGGCGCGGCTCGACTCGCTGCACGTGTGCGCCGCGACCTTCACGCCGGCGCTCGAGCGCGCCTGGGTCGAGCAGCTCGAGGCCCGCCCCGAGCCGCTGGCCAAGCTGCACGCCGAGGTCTACGGGCTCTCCGCCGCGGGGCGGGCGCGCCTGCGCGAGTGCGCGCGCGAGGTCTACGTGCAGGACTGAGGCGGTATCCTCGCGCGCCGAGGAGGCACAGCCATGGACCTTTCGCTACGAGACCGCCACGCCCTGGTGACCGGCGCCAGCGCCGGGATCGGCCGCGCGACGGCGCTGGCCCTGGCTGCGCAGGGCGCGACGATCAGCCCTCTGGCCCGCTCGGGCGACAAGCTCGCGGCCCTGTGCGAGGAGCTGCGCGCGGCCGGCGCGCCCGCGGCCCACCCGCTGGTGGCGGACCTCGAAGACCACGAGGGCCTCGCGGCCGCGGTCGAGGGCCACCTGGCCGCCCACGGCCCGGTGCAGGTCCTGGTCAACAACGCCGGCGGCCCTCCCGGCGGTCCCTTGCTCGAGGCGGAGCTGAGCCAGTTCCGCCAGGCGCTGGACCGGCTCCTCTTCGCCCCGCACCTGATCCTGCAGCGCGTGCTCCCTGGCATGCAGGAGGCCGGCTACGGGCGGATCGTGAACGTGATCTCGACCTCGGTCTACGAGCCGATCCCCGGGCTGGGGGTCAGCAACACGACCCGCGGGGCGACCGCCGCCTGGGCCAAGACGATCAGCCGCGAGCTGCCGCCGGGGATCACGATCAACAACGTCCTGCCGGGCTTCACCGACACCGAGCGCCTGACGACCCTGGCCGCCGGCAAGGCCAAGCGACAGGGCCAGACCAGCGAGGACGTGTTCAGCGCCTGGCTGGGGACCGTCCCCGAGGGGCGGCTGGCCCGCCCCGACGAGCCGGCCGGGGTGATCGCCTTCCTCTGCTCGCCCGCCGGGGCCTACATTCGCGGCCAGTCCCTGGCCGTCGACGGCGGGCGCCTGCACAAGATCTGAGCAGAGTGTCCGACTGCTCCCAGACGACTCGGCCCACGCACTCGCGAGGCGAGGGCGTCGAGACATGGCGATCAAAGAGAGAAAGCAAGAAGTGAGGAAGGACAGGAAGGCTGCGGCTGCCAAGCAGGCGAAGGCAGTCACTCGAGGAGCGCCGGCTGCGCTTCGCTGCTCGCTGCCGAGATCGCAGATCCTGCCGACTCTCCCTCCTTCCTTGATTCTTGCTTTCCTTCGCAGGTCGCCACGTCAAGGTGCCTCTGACCTCCCTCGCGCCGCTCGGAGCCCGAGACGGGTGGAGTGCTCAGCCGTGCCCGTGCAGCTGATGCGAGCAGGAGCTGCCGCAGTCAGCGACAGCCCCTGGGTGCTCCAAGTCGGGCACGGGCACGAAGGACTGCGATTCCGGTCGGGCAGGTCCTCCTAGTGCGCGCCTCGCTCCCCCGCCTCGCGCTCTTCAGCCTGGTCGCCCTGATCGGGTCCCTGGCCGCGCCCCTCGAGCCCGCCATGATCTTCGTCGCCATGGCGGGCGGCGCCTGGGGGGGCGCGCTGCTGGCCGCCCTCTGGGGCGCGCGTCGCGCGGCGGGCTTCAAGTTCGACGCCAGCGTGGCCCTCGCGGGCGGGCTGGCCTTCGCCCTCAGCGGCCTGGTCTTGTCCGCGCTGCTGGCGCTCGAGGCGCTCTTCGGCGGCGCCGAGCTCAGCGCGGCGTTCTCGCAAGGCTTCGCCCAGCTGAGCGAGCTCTTCGCCTCGCCCAGCACCGAGCAGGGCAAGGTGCTCAACGGTCTGCCCGCCATGGTGTGCGCGGCCCTGACCGGGGAGCTCGCGCTCGCGCTCCCCGAGGAGGCGAGCGCCAAGGGCGAGGACGACGACGAGGGGCGCGCCTTCCTGCTCCTGCACGGGAGCGGCGTCGCGGGCACGCTGGTCGTCTACGCCGGCTGCCTGCTGGCCGCCAACGAGCCCAGCAACCTGCTCGGCTTCCTGGTCGCGGGTGGGCTGCTGGGGATCCTGGGCGGGGCCGCCGGAGCGGCGGCCTACGTGCTGATCGGCGCCCAGCTCGATCGCCTGCTGGGGCGCTGACTCAGTCGGCGCTGGAGACCGGCGCCAGGCCCTCCAGGGCTGGCGACTTGGCCTTCCAGGAGAGGACCTTCCAGGCGCCTTCGGCCGCCTCGTCCTGCGCGAGCTGGACCGAGATCGTGCCCGTCCCCTCGTCCCAGGTGGCGCGGTAGCTGAGCGTCGCGACCGCGCGCTGGCCCTCGGCGGCGCTGGCCCCCGCCGAGACCGAGAGCCCCGCGAAGGAGCGCCCGCGCAGCTTGCCGAGCCGGCCCCCAATGGTCTTCAGGGTGGTCTCGAACCGGTCCAGGGTGACCGCCCCCCGCAGGCGCGGGTGCGCGCTCTCGTAGGCGCCGGCGTAGTCGCCCTGCTCGAGCTTCTTGGCGAAGGCGTCGGCGATCGGGACCAGCTCGCGCTGCTTCTGGACCACGCTCCGGCTGGCGAAGCCCAGGCAGGTGCAGAAGCTCAAGAGCACCATCGCGCAGCCGAGGGTCAGCATGCTCTGGAGGCGCGGGGCCTTGGCTGGCGCTTGCTCGGGCGGGGTCATGGGGCTCCTCAGGCGAAGGCGGGCAGCTCGGCGCCGGCGGCCTCGCGATAGCCGGCCGCGACGGACTCGACGATCTGGGCGGCGCTCTCCATTTCGCTCAGCTTGTAGACGCCGGTGCCGGCGTAGAGCAGGACGGGCTTGCGCTGCTCCTCGGCGTAGGCGGCGCTGAGGGCGAACACGCGCTCCTTGTCGTTGAAGATCTCGGTGATCTCGCCGCTCTGGTCGGCCTTCTTGAAGGCCTTGTTGGCGATGAAGCGCAGGTTGAGGGTCGAGCTGACCTGGGTCAGGGTCGTCGTCAGCGGGCGCTTGGAGTTGTAGTCGAGCACCTTCTCCTTGATCGAAGGGTGCAGGGGCGAGTCGCTGCAGAAGAAGAAGCGCGTGCCGAGCTGGATCCCGCCGGCGCCGAGCACCAGCGCCTGGTGCAGGTCGACCCCGTCCCACTGGCCGCCCGCGAGCACGACCGGGGCCGTCGCCAGAGGCGCGATCAGGTCGTAGAGCTGGCGGGTGGTGAACGCGTTGTTGGCGCCGCCCGACTCGTTGCCCTGCACGATCAGGGCGTCGTAGGGGCGCTCCTCGATCATGCGGGCCACCGTGGGGCTGTTGACGCTGACCAGCACGGTCAGGTCGTGCTCGGCCTTGAGCTCCTCGACCTCCTTGCTGAACCAGCCGCCCAGGGTGAAGCACTTGACGCCGCCCTGGGTCACGAGCTCGCGCACGAGCTCGATGTTGTTCTCGAAGAAGGGCACGTTGACGGCCCAGGGCTGGTCGGTCGCGGCGCGGATCTTCTCGACCTCGACCATGACCTTGTCGTAGGTCCGGTAGTGGAAGGTGCCCAGGGTGCCCAGGCCGCCCGCGTTGCTCACCTCCGCCACGAGCTTGCCGTCGGAGCCGAAGGTCATCCCGCCCTGGAGCAGGGGATAGCGGATCCCCAGCCGCTCGACCAGGCGCTGGGAGGGGTGTTGGGTGTCGCTCATGGGGCGGGATCATACGGGCCGACCGGGATGAGTCATTGGCCGAATCGAGCCCCCCTGGCGCTCCCCCTGCGTGCTAGACTCCGCGCCCTTAAACCCGACCTCGCTCACGACTTGGGAGCACCCATGCGCAGCGGCGTGATCACGATCTTCCTGCTCGCTTCCCTCGGTTGGGGGGCGCTCGCGCAGGACAGCCAGCCGACCAGCCAGCCGACCAGCCGACCGACCTCGGATCCGGCCCAGGACGGCGACCAGAAGCCGGCGAAGCCCGCTCCCAAGCGGGTTCGGCTGCCGGCCCTCGGCCACCCGGCCGGGGTCTACGGCGCCGGGGTCAGCCAGAGCGAGGCCGTCCGCCTGCCCGCCCTGGCCAAGGTGATCGACCGCCTGCACGGGCGCCCGATCCGGCTCGACGGGCGAATCAGCGACGTGTGCCGCAAGAAGGGCTGCTGGATGGTCCTGCGCGAGGGCGGCGAGGAGATCCGGGTCCGCTTCAAGGACTACGCCTTCTTCGTCCCCCGGGACTCGGCCGGTCGCGAGGTGATCGTGGAGGGGATCGCGACCCGCAAGACGATCCCCGAGGCCGAGGCGCGCCACTACGCCGAGGAGAGCGGCGACCCCGAGGCCGCCAAGAAGATCAAGGGTCCTCAGCAGGTGCTGGCCTTCACCGCCACCGGCGCCGAGATCCTCGGCGGCCAGAGCCTGCCCCCGCGGGCCGAGCCCTCGAGCGACGCGGCCCGGGCGGCGCTGGTCGAGGCGATCGCGGCCGGGGCGCGCGTGCCCGGCCCCGCCCTGCGCGCCCCCTTGCCCAACCTCAAGCAGGCGCTGCGCTTCCTGCGCGCGCTCAAGGGACCGCGCAGCGTCGAGTTCTCGCTCTGCGCCCAGCTCGAGGGCGTCGCCGGCAAGCCCGGCGAGGTCTACGTGTTCAGCGCCAGCGAGCGCGCCTTCGCGCGCGGCTACGCGGTGCTCGCCAACGGCGAAGTGATCGCCTTTGGAGGTCAGAAGTGAGCAGCGACGACATGGACGCCCTCCCCGACGAGGAGGAGTCGACGATCGAGTCGATCGAGCTTCCCCCCACCCCTGAGGGCGAGGACGACTCCTCCGACGAGGAGGGCCCCTTGAGCGAGCACCCGACCCGCTCGCTCAACAAGCCGGACATGCCCGACGACGAGCTGATCGCGGCCACGGTCGAGGAGACGATCCAGGCCGAGTTCGGCGGCCCCGAGGACGAGAGCTCCGAGCAGCCGATCCTGCTCGCGGCCGAGAGCGACGAGCGCGAGGGCCTGGGCGAGGGCTCCGGCTCGAGCGAGCAGAGCCGGCTGGCCGAGGCCTACGAGTACCTCGACATTCGCACCCCCCTGGCCGAGTTCGAGAGCTACACCCGGGCCCGCCTCGAGGCCCAGGTCCGCGTGGGCGAGACCGAGGAGGCCGAGGTCACGGCCGCGGCGCTCAAGCTCGGGCTCGACGCGCTCCGCCGCGTAATGGGCTCGCTGCCGAAGGAGAGCAACCAGTGATCGTTCGCTCGCTCATGGCCGAGGGCTTCATGCGCTACCAGCGCATCGAGCTCAACGACCTCCCGACCGGCGTGATCGCCCTCGTCGGCGACAACGAAGCCGGCAAGACCACATTGGGCGAGGCGGTGGCCTTCGCCCTCTTCGGCCGCACGATCCGCACCGAGGACACGGACCCGACCCAGGCGATCAACTGGGACGTCGACGTGTGCCGGACACAGATCGGGTTCGAGGTCCCCGGCGGCCTCTACAAGGTCGAGCGCCTCGTGGCGCGGACCGGCGAGTTCGAGGCGCGGCTCTTCGACGGCGAGGGGAACCTGGTCGCCGAGGGAGCGCGGGTCAACGAGGCGCTCGTGCGCCTGATCGGCTTCGACTTCCCCACCTTCCGCTACTCCTTCTACGTGGCCCAGGGCGAGCTCGACCTCGTCCAGCGCGAGGGGCGCGACAACGCGAAGCGGATCGTCTACGACATGCTCGGGATCACCACGATCGAGCGCGCCAAGCAGGCCCTCAAGGGCGACCTGCGCGAGCTCGAGGAGCGGAGCGACACCCTCGAGCGCGACCTGATCGTGGCCAGCGCGCTGCACACCGACGCGCTCCCCCTGCGCGAGGAGCTGCGGCGCTTCAACGAGGAGCACACCCGCGCCACGACCGACCTCGCCGCCGCCAAGGACGAGGCCGAGGCCGCCGCGGCCGAGCTGCAGCGGGCCGAGCAGGCGCGCGCCGCCCAGCGCGGTCGGACCGAGGCGCTCGGTCGGCTCGAGCAGGCGCTCGTGGCCGACGTTCAGCGCCAGAACCTGCTCCGCGCCCGCGGGCGCCTGCAGGGCCTGGACAAGGCGCTGGGCGCGGCGGTCAAGAAGGCCGAGGCCGCGGTGGCGGGCGAGGCCAAGCCCCGCAAGGAGGCCGCCGCCGAGCTCGAGAAGGCGGAGCGCGTCGAGCGCTCGGCGCGCAAGCTCGAGGCGCTGGTCCAGCACCGCGGCACCGAGCTGGGCCGCGCGATCAACGACGAAGCCAAGGACGGCCTCCCCGAGCGCAAGAAGCGCGAGGAGCGGGTCGTGGCGCGCGAGAAGCGGAGCATGCTGCTCAAGACGCTGGCGCTGCTGCTCTTCATGGCGGTCGCCGTGGCGGGCTTCGGCGTCGCCGGCGCGCTGAACTTCCCCAAGGGCAACCCCAAGCTGGTCCTGCCTGGGACCGTGCACTCGCCGCGCCTCGGCATGAAGGTCGAGAACGTGACCGTCAAGCGCGGCACGGCCGTGTTCGGCGGGCTGGGCGGCCTGGGGCTGCTGGCGGCGATCGTGACCTTCGTCCTGCGCCAGAAGTCGGCCGGGCGGCGCGAGGACGCCGAGGCCGAGATCGGGCGCCTCGAGGAGCTGCTCTCGACCGACCGCGGCGAGCAGGCCGCCTGTAAGGACTTCGCCCTGCCGGCCATGAACGGGCTGTCCAGCGCCCTGAGCGCCGTGAGCGACCCCCAGGTCAAGGCGGCCTTCGACGCGCTCAAGAGCGAGGCCGGCGACCTGATCGACCGCGCCGAGACCCCCGAGGAGCTGCTGGCCAAGGCCCGCAAGCGCGTCGAGGAGCTCGAGCGCGCGCACCGCGAGGCCGAGCCGCGCCTGCGCGAGACCCAGCGCGTGGCCAACGCCTGCGCGGCGGCGCTGAGCAAGGTCGAGGGGGCCCTCGAGGAGGCCTTCGACGAGGTGCCCGCCGAGAGCGCGCCCGCCGGCGAGATCCCGGGCGAGCTGGCCGCGATCGAGGCCGCGGTCGAGCAGGCCGTGGGCCAGGCGACGCGAGCGCGGATCGAGCTCGACGCCACGCTCAACCTGGGCGAGACGGCGGCGGTCGCCGACTGCGTCCGCGCCCTGCGCGACGCCCTCGACCAGGGCTTCGCCAGCGTGCCCGTGGCCAGCGAGGGCGCGTCCTTGCGCTCGCGCTACGACGAACAGACCGGGCTGCCCGAGCTGCTCAAGGACCGCGAGGTCATGCCGACCAGCGACAGCCTGCGCGCGGTCCTGCGCCGCGAGCGCGAGCTCCTCGACGAGCTCCTCGGCGACGAGGCCGCCCTGCGCGCGGCGCGGACCGAGGCGGAGGAGGACCTGCGCATGGCGCGCCAGCGGCGCAGCGTGTGCCAGGCGGCCCTCGACGACGCGGTCGCGCGCGGCGAGCGCGCCGAGGCTGGGCGCAAGAAGCTCAGCGACCTCGAGCGCAAGATGGGCGAGCTGCGCCAGGTGCTCGACCCCATGCGCCGCAAGGTCGCGACCCACGCGCGGGCGATCGGTCTGCTCGAGGACCTGGTCGAGGTCATGAAGGCGCGCTTCGGCCCCGGGATCGCCCGCTACGTCGAGATCGTGCTGCCCAAGCTGACCGAGGGCCGCTACACCAAGGTCAAGATCGACCAGGACCTCGACATTCGCGTCTACAGCCGCGAGCGGGGCGACTACGTGCGCCTGATCGAGCTCTCGCTGGGGACGGCGGACCAGCTGCTGGTCGCGCTGCGCCTCGGCCTGGCGCGCGCGCTCGCGCACTCGCGCGGGCTGCCTGGCGGGCACTTCCTCTTCCTGGACGAGCCCCTCGTCAGCTCGGACGAGCGGCGCGAGGAGAGCTTCCTGAACCTGCTCGAGACCTTCGACGACGAGTTCGCGCAGATCTTCGTGAGCAGCCCGCGCTCGATGCCGACCGAGGGCCCCTTCAGCGGTCAGCTGCGCGTCTCGCGCGAGCAGCCCCTGCTGACCTACGCCGCGGGTAGCCCCGTCTAGGCGGGGCCGCTCCCCATGTCGCGCAAGCGCCTGCCCCGGGCCAAGCCCTGGTATGCCTCCGGTCTGCGCTTCACCTGCACGGGCTGCGGCCAGTGCTGCACCGGGCCGGAGTCTGGCTACGTGTTCGTCAACGAGGAGG
>CALDQK010000030.1 GCA_937911525.1 uncultured bacterium | reverse complement strand
GCGTCCGTCCCAAGCGGCGCAGCTCGGCCACCGCCTCGGCCCGCCGCTCCGAGCTGAACTCGGCGAGGGTCCAGGGACGCTCGACCTCGTCGCGAGTCAGCGCGCGCGCCAACCCACGCACCAGGGTGCGGTAGGCCCGCGAGTCGCTCGACTCGTCGTGACGATCGGACTCACTGGGGAGAGGCAGAGAGGCCACGCACAGAGACTACGCGGCCCCCCCGACGGGGCTCGGAGCGGCTCCCCAAGCGGGGGTCCCCCTAGGCGAGACCCGCCATCGTGATCGCAGTCGGCACTTCCTGGTAGGCCGGGAAGCGGCGCTCCTGCTTCTTGCTGAAGACGAGGCTGCCGTCGACCTCGACCTCGAACACTCCGCCGTCGCCCTCGACGAGCTCCGACTCGACCTCACCAAACTTGGCGCTGAGTTCGGCGACCAGACCGGTCGCCTGCGGCAAGTAGTTTCAGCGAA
The DNA here is from genome assembly GCA_937911525.1 of uncultured bacterium. Classification (GTDB taxonomy): domain Bacteria; phylum Planctomycetota; class J058; order J058; family J058; genus NORP233. The sequence continues at coordinate 8,175 of CALDQK010000030.1, read as the reverse complement.
CGCAATACGTGACGCGGACCTTCATGGGACCTCCTTGTGGACGCCATCGGAGCGCGAGCCGGGGCCAGGTTCAAGACTGAGGCCCGCCGCCCCCCTTCTCGTAGCTCTTGAGCTTGTTGTAGAGCGTCTTGACGTTGATCCCGAGCACCCGGGCGCTGCCGAGCTTGTTCCCGCCGTTGGCCTCGAGCACCGCCAGAATGTGGCGTCGCTCGACCTCGGCCAGGGGCAGGTTCAGGTCGTAGCTCGCGCCGCCCGGGCTCGGTGGCGCGGGGGCCCCGGCCGCCTCGAGCACGTTCTTGGGCAGGTCGCTCAGCTGGATCTCGTCGCCCGAGCTGAGGATCTGGCAGCGCTCGACCACGTTGCGCAGCTCGCGCACGTTGCCGGGGAAGGGGTAGCTGGCGAGCGCCTGGACCGCGTCGGGGGCGATCGTCTTGCGCGGCAGGCCGCGGCGCCGGTGACCGGTCAGGAAGGCCTCCACGAGCGCGGGCACGTCCTCGGGGCGCTCCCGCAGGGGCGGGACCTGAATGTGGATCACGTTCAGCCGGTAGAAGAGGTCCTCGCGGAAGCGCCCCGCGGCGACCTCGTCGGCGAGGGTCTTGTTGGTCGCCGCGACCACGCGCACGTCGACCCGCACGGTCTTGGTCGAGCCGACGGGGCGGAACTCGCTCCGCTCGAGCACGCGCAGCAGCTTGACCTGCAGGTCGAGGCTCATCTCGCCGATCTCGTCGAGGAAGAGCGTGCCGCGGTCGGCGACCTCGAACAGGCCGCGGTGATCGGTCGTCGCCCCGGTGAAGGCGCCCTTCTTGTGCCCAAAGAGCTCGCTCTCGAGCAGGGACTCCTGGATCGCGCCGCAGTTGACGGCCACGAAGGGCTTGTCGTGGCGCGGGCTGTTGCGATGGATCCGCTGGGCCACCAGCTCCTTGCCCACCCCGCTCTCGCCCTCGACCAGGACGCGGATATCGCTCCCCGCCACGAGGTCGACCTGCTCCAGGACCTGGATCGTGCGCGGGCTGGCGGCCACGATCTCGCCCCCCGCCGTGAGGCCCATCACCCGCTTGAGGGCCTGGTTCTCGAAGGCCAGCCGCCCGCGGTCGACCGCGCGACCCACGCAGAGCAGCAGGTGGTCGACGTCGAGGGGCTTCTCGACGAAGTCCGCCGCGCCCAGGCGCATCGCGCTCACGATCGTGGCGGTCGGCACGTCCCGCCCCGTCAGCACGACCTCGGTCCCTGGGAAGCCCTCGACGACCCGCTTGAGCAGCTCGATCCCGTTGAGCCCCGTCAGGAACACGTCCGCGACCACGACCGCCGCCGCCGACTGGTCGAGGCGCTGGAGCACGGCCCCGCCCTCCCCGAAGGCCTCGACCGGGTAGCCCTCGACCTTCAGCGCCCGAGCTACGTAATCGCGCAGCTCGGAGTCGTCGTCGACCACGAGGACGGGGGGCTTGGACATGGCCAGGCATTATCCAGACGCCTGGGCCGCTCGCGACCACTCCCCGCTACCGGGGCAAGATCTCGACCTCGCGCTCGGCCTCGGCCACCGCGCGCCAGCGCTTCACGGCCTCGGGGTTCGCGGGGACGCCCGGAGCGCCCTTCTGGAGCAGCTTCGCCAGGGCCCGGGCCGCGTCGGCGTCCCCGGCCGCCGCGCAGGGCTCGAGCAGCGCCAGCCCGGCAGGGGCGTCCTGAGGCACGCCCTGACCGCGCCAGAGCATCACGCCCAGCTCGCGCATGGACTGCACGTGGCCCAGCTCGACCCCGCGCCGCAGCCAGCGCACGGCCTGGTCGAGGTCGACCTGCATGCCGTTTCGCCCGTAGAGGTGTCCCTCGGCCAGCCGCCGGACCGCGGCCACGTTGCCCAGCCCCGCCGCCTTGACGTAGAGCCGGCGCATCTCCTTCCAGTCCTGTCCCTGGCGGAAGAGCTCGCCGGTCTGGAACTCGGTCACCCCCGGCTTGTCCTTGGTCACGTCGCCGACGACGTTCTTGCCCACGAAGGAGATCACGTCGTCGAGGGTGGGAGGCCGCTTGGCAGAGGGCTGCGGGGTAGGCCTCGGCCGCCGGCGCCGGTTCGCTGCAGGCCCCTCACCCGGGGTCGCGGGGGGCGCGCTGGGCCGCGCGCTCGGGGTCCTGGCCGGCGAGGCCTCGACCCGGACGCGGGCCTGGGGGTCGAAGAGCAGGGCCGCGCCGAGCAGGATCGCGACGGCCGCCCCGGCGACGAGGGCCAGCCCCAGCCCCTTGCGCCCGCGGGCGCTCGTGCGGCGGACCCCCGAGGCCGAGATCGCTTCGCCGCGCAGGAAGCGATCGAGCTCGTCCGCGAAGGCGTCGCCGTCGCCGTAGCGCCGCTCCGGCTCCTTGGCGAGGGCCTTGGCGCACACCGACTCCAGCGCCCGCGGGAGCTCGCGGTCGCGCTGCCGCAAGGGGATCGGCTCGCCGCTCGCGATCTGAGCGGCCAGCTCGAGCATCGAGGCGCCCTCGAAGGGGAAGGCCTGGGCGAGGCTCCAGTAGAGCAGCACCCCCAGGGCCCACACGTCCGTCGCGGGACCCACGGCCTGGTGTCCCTTGCCCGCGAAGAGCTCGGGCGCCATGAACTGCGGCGTGCCCAGGATCGCGCCGGTCTTCGTCAGGCGCTCGCTGTCGACGGCGAGCGCGAGGCCGAAGTCGGCGACCTTGACCAGGCCGCTCGAGTCGACGAGCAAGTTCTCGGGCTTCACGTCGCGGTGCACGATCCCGCGCGCGTGCGCGGCCCCGAGCCCGCGCGCGGCGTCGCGCACCCAGGTCAGGACCTGCTCCCGCGAGGCGCCGGGGAGCGCCTCCTCATAGGTGCGCGCCCCCTCGACCAGCTCGTAGGCGAGGTAGGGCCGGCCCTGGTGATCGCCCGCCGCGTGGACGCGCAGGACGTGAGGGTGGCTGAGGGCCGCCGTGACTTGGCCTTCGCGCCGAAAGCGCTCGCGACGCTCGGGGCTGAGGCGCTCCTCGATCACCGCCTTGAGCGCGACGGGCCGGTTCAGGGTCCGGTCGAAGGCGCGAAACACGACGCCCATTCCGCCGCGGCCGAGCTCACCCTGGAGCTCGAAGCGCTCGTCGATCACCTGAGCGGGCCGCATGCCCTCAGTCTGGCACTTGGGACGGACCTCGGGAAGACGCCAGCCCGCGTCGGTAAAGCTCTCGGGAAGCGATAGGATCCCGCCCGTGAGCCAGCTCCCCGACCCCCCAGCCCTGATCCCGGCTCCCCGCCCCTGGGGCGAGGTCCTGCGCGTCGCGCTGCCAGCCTGCCTCGCCGCCTGGCTCTGCGTGCTGGCCGGATTCTTGATCCCGACCGAGCTCGACCGGGGCGGCGCCCTGGCCGAGCTCGCCTATTGGGTCTCCTTCAGCGGCAAGGAGCTGCTGGCCGGGGTCGGCTTCCTGGGCGCCCTGCTCCTCCTGGCGCGCGAGGGAGGCCGGCGGCGAACGCCCCAGGTCGAGCTCTTCGGGGTGCTCTTCGGCTTCGCGCTCTTCATCGGCGGCGGGGCGCTCTTCAACGAATACGCCATCAAGCGGATCGCGCAGGTCCCCCGCCCCTACGTGCTCGAGCTCGAGCGCACTGGCCTGCTCGGCATGAGCCCGAGCGAGTTCTACGCCCTGGGCGGCAAGGAGGAGCGCCGCGTCCACCTGCGCAAGGTCCTGACCGCCGAGGCCCGCCCCGACCTCCGCCCGCGCGTGCGCGAGCACTGGGTGATCGAGACCGGCTTCTCCTTCCCCTCGGGCCACTCCTTCGCGGCCTTCTGCTGCGCAGCCTTCTTCTTGGCGCTGGGCCTGAGCTTGCCCCTGCGCCTGAAGCCGCTGCTCTTCGTCCTCCCGCCCTGGGCGCTGGGGGTGTGCCTGAGCCGGATCGTGCTCGGGGTCCACTCGGCCAAGGACGTGACCCTCGGCTCGGCGCTCGGGATCGGGGTCGGCCTCTTCGGCGCCTACCTGACCCGCAAGGTCCTCTACGAGCCGACCCCCGTCGACGAGGAGCGCTGAGCGCCGCGCTCAGAGCACCTCGCAGGACCAGCCCGGATAGGGCAGGCGCCTGCGCCACAGGTTCGGCCAGATCTCGAGCGGCGCTCCCGGGCCGGCGCGGAGCGCTCCCAGGTAGCTCCGCAGCGCGTCGCTGAGCGGATTGCTAGGAGCCACCAACGCGGCCCGCACCAGGGCGGTCAACGCGCGCTCACCCCCTGCGCGGGCCAACCCGAAGGCGGCCTCTTCGGCGACCGGCAGGTGGTAGTCGTCCTCCGAGGCGTGGTCCTCCAGCAGCGCCCTCTCGAGCAGGTCCACGTGGCGAGCGGGCTCTCGCGCCAGCCAGCGGGTCGCCTCGGCTCGGACGCGAACCGACTGTTCGGCGCCGGCCGCGTGCTCGAGCAAGGCCTGCTCGCCCCGAGCTTCGCCGCGTCCCGCCTGGCAGGCGAGAGCTCGCAGCCGGACGAACACGTCCTGGTCGCCGGCGAGCGCGTCGAGCGCCGCGCCGGGGAGCGCCCCCAGCGCCTCCAAGCCGGCGATGCCCAAGTAGCGACAAGCCGGCTCAGGGTGCTCCAGGGCGCGAGCGAAGACCTCCGGCCGCTCAGGCGCCTCGGCCACCTGGGCCAAGACCCAGATCCCCTGGCCCGGTCGGTCCAGCCCGGAGTGGAGCCACGCTCGCGCGCGGCCTCGGTCGTGCTCCCAAAGCCCCAGCTCGAGCCGGCGCCGGTAGCCAGGGTGGAGCTCTGCGCCCAGGACGGCCTCCAGCCGAGCGAGGTCTGGCGCGGCGAGGACGCGCGTGACGACCCTGTGTCCGAGCAGCTTCAGCTCGCGCCGCCCACGCACGGCGTCGAGCCTGCGCTCCGCCCAGGCGCGCTGCTCCTCGCGCCGCTCCGGCTTCGGGCCGGGGTCGGCTGGCGGGCGAGCGAGCTCCGCGCTGATCCGGGCGAGCTCTGCCTCCAGTCGCTCGGTCGGCCAGGGCTCGAGCTCGGGCGAGACTTCACAGGCTTCGCGCCACAGCTCGGGCGCCTCGTCCTGCAGCCGCCGGAACTCTGGGTAGTGAGCCACCGAGCGCAGGCGTCGCCGCCGCTCGGCGGGAGGCTCGAGCTCGCGCAGAGCGGCCACGCGCAGCGAGCGTGAGCTGGCCCGCTCGTCGCTGTGGTGCGCCACTCGGTCGTTCAGCGCGGCCTCGAGCACATGGCGATCGGTCCTGCACCAGCGCTCGTAGAGCCAATCGATCAGCCGGCGGGCCGGGGCGAGCTCCAGCGAGTCGGGCCGAGGCGCGTCGAGGAGCACCTCGGCCCGAGCTCGCGACGTGAAGCGGGCGAGCGCTGCGCGAGCGACCTCGTAGGCTTCGCTGCGATCCACCAGCGAGAGCAACTCCCGCATCCCGATCGGCGCCCCGCCAGCGCAGCTCGGTCCGGAGCTCTGCTGCTCCTGCCAGCGGCGCTCCTCCTCGAAGAGCGCGGCCAACTCGGCGGAGCTCAGGCCGGCGCCGAGGCGCACGAGGGCGCGCAGGAGGTGAATCCGGACCCAGCTCGGGCGCGCGGGGTCGAGGACCAGGCGTCTCAGCCCGGAGGCCGACTCCGGTCGAGCCAGGACCTCGAGGAGCGCGGCCGCGGATACGTGTCGCCGCTCGGCCTGCCAACGGGCAGAGGCAGAAGGGTGAGCTGGTTGAGGAGGGAGGGTGTCAAGAAACGAGAAGAGGAGCTCGCACGTCGCGTCGTGCGATCTCCACTGAAAGGACTCCGACAGCATGGAACGCCCTGAGGATCCGGTGGACGGGGCCGGGAGCTTCGAGCTCTGACCAACAGCCTAGCCAGCAGGTCGGAGCAGAACAATCAACGACGAGCCAACTCAACCAAAAAGCCGGCGGGGGCGGTCCTAGTTATGGACCAGCCCCCGCGCTTGCTGTCTCTCATGGCCGTGGCAGGCATCGTCGTCGTCTGCGCCGGCACGTCTCTCTACGCGAGAGGTCGCACCATGCTCGCGACCGGGTCAGCACGGTCTCCGGCGGTCGTCACCATCCGTGAGAGTCGACGCGTGCGCGGGTCGAGCAGGGCCGCGGGGAGCACACCCCATTCAGGGGGGCGGGTGATCCCTACACCGGACACCTGAGTCGCCGGCGCAGCGCGCGGCTCGCTGAGGCCAAAGGCCCCTGAAGGACGCCGCGGGCTACCGAGGAGCGCTGTCCCAGCAACGAAGTCGAGCGCAGGCTCGACACGAGGTCGCTACGGACTCCTCTGAGGTCGGCAGTAGACACCTCCCTGTTCCTTACCAAACTCTCGCGACTCGCGCCGCTCGAGTGCCACGGTTTTGGCAGCGCTCGGAGAAGGCCTCAAGGAGTTCTTCATAAACTCCTTCTCTGTAAAGATCCTGAGCGCGCGCGTCATCCGGAGTTCGCGCGATTTCATCTGCACGAAACCACTCGAGCGTCAAGATCACGGACCTGCACCCTTTCCCTAAGCCCTTGACGTGGAGGGCCTTCCGCGTGACATTCGCTACGTGGCGACGACGAAGAGAGACATCGCGCGAGTGGTCGCGGAGCGCTCGGCCCTGACGCAGGCCCAGGCCCTCGACGCCGTCCAGTTCACCCTGGAGGCGATCGCGGCGACCGTGATCGACGAAGGACGGCTCGAGCTGCGCAACTTCGGCGTGTTCGAGGTCAAGGAGCGCGCCCCGCGCAAGGCGCGCGATCCGCGCGACGGCTCGACGATGGACGTCCCCGCGCGCAAGGTGGTCACCTTCCGCGCCGGGCGTGAGCTGCGCGAGCTGCTCGAGCGCGCTTCCTCCTGAAAATCTCCAGGAGCGACTCAACCCGCGCCGCCGCCCGCGCGTCTTCCCCCTGAAGAGAGGATCCTCCCCATGGCCGACGAGCGAATTCAGGAGCTGGCACTGCAGTTTCGTCGCGCTCAGGCAGAGGGCGAGCGGGACGCCTTCGTGCAGCTCGTGGACCTGCTCCAGGATCGCTTCTACCGGATCGCTTACCGCGTGGTCGGAGACCCCGACACGGCGCTCGACGTGGCGCAGGACGCCTTCGTGAAGATCCACGACCGGATCGACCGCTGGGACGGCGACTCGCGCTTCACCTCGTGGGCCTACCGCGTGGTGACCAACCTCGCGATCGACGGCCTGCGCCGCCGCAAGCGCGAAATGAAGGCTTGGGAGGGGCGCGCCGCCGAGCAGCCCGACCACGTCGAGGACGCCAGCCAGGACACGGTCGAGCGCGAAGAGCGCGCCCAGCTCGTGGCCACGGTCAAGGCCGCGATCGACGAGCTCCCTCCGGGGCAGCGCGCGATCGTGGCGCTGCGCCACTACGAGGGCTTCACCCTCAAGGAGATCGCCGAGATCCGCGGCTGCGCCCTGGGCACGGTCAAGTCGACCCTGCACCAGGCCTTCCGCAGCCTGCGCAAGACCCTGGGAACCGAGACCCTCTCCCGGGCGGGGCAGGTGGCGTGACGCCCCAGGATCCGACCAACCACTGCGACGAGCTGCGCGAGCACCTCCCGCTGCTGATCTACCCCGACGAGCTGGTCGGGGAGGAGCTGGCGGCGGTCGAAGACCACCTCGTGGTGTGCTCCGAGTGCGCCGAGCTGCACGCTCAGCAGCTCGAGGTCGCCGCGCGCCTCGACCTGCTCGAGGACCCGACCTTCAGCCCGGCGCAGCGCCGCGCCCTGCTGGCCGGGGTCCAGGCGGCCACCAGCAGGCCGAGCGACGACGAGCCGGCCGAGCTGCTGGCGGCGCTGGACCTCGTCGAGGCGCCTGCCCTCAGCGACGCGCAGCGGGAGCGACTCCGCGCTGGCGTCCTGGCGCGCGTCGGCGCAGGCGAGGAGCTGAGCGAGGAGGACCTCGTCCCCGGCGCCGAGTTGAGCGCCGCCCTGAACCTGTTGCCGACGCCGGCCCTCGACGGGGCGCAGCGGGCGGCCTTCCGCGACGGCGTCCTGGCCCGGGTTGGTGGCTCGCCAGACGCCGAGGACTTCTCCGACGTGGAGGCCGCCCTCGACCTCGTCGAGGCGCCGGCGCTCTCCAGCGCCCAGCGGGCCGCCTTCGCCGAGGGCGTCCTGGCCCGCGTCGCGGGTGGCGCCGAGGACTTCGCCGACGTCGAGGCCGGCCTGGACCTCGTCGAGGCGCCGACCCTCTCCAGCGCCCAGCGAGCCGCCTTCGCCGAGGGCGTCCTGGCCCGCGTCGCGGGTGGCGCCGAGGACTTCG
>CALDQK010000029.1 GCA_937911525.1 uncultured bacterium | reverse complement strand
CCCGATCGAGCAGGAGGGCACCTACCCCCTGCCCGAGGCGCAGCTCGACCGCTTCATGTTCAACATCCTCGTCAGCTACCCGACCGAGGAGGAAGAGTTCGAGATCATGAAGCGGACCACCACGGTCCAGAAGCACGAGCTCAGCCCCTGCCTCAACGGCGAGGAGATCGAGCAGCTGCAGCGGATCGTGCGCAAGGTGCCCATCGCCGACCACGTCACCCGCTACGCCATGCGCCTGACCCGCGCGACGCGCATTCGCACCCCGGACGCGCCCGACTTCGTCAACGAGTGGCTCAGCTGGGGCGCCGGCCCGCGCGCCTGCCAGTACCTGATCCTGGGCGGCAAGGCCCGCGCGCTGCTCTACGGTCGTGACCACGTCTCGGTCGAGGACATCAAGGGCGTCGCGCACCCCGTGCTCCGCCACCGCCTGATCACCAACTTCAACGCGGAAGCCGAGGGGATCACCACTGACAAGGTGATCACGCAGCTGCTCGAATACGTCGACAGCCAGGCCACGGCCAAGGCTTAAGGGAGCAGCGGATGGCCGCCTCCACCGGCCCCGACAAGAAGTACCTCGACCCCAAGACCCTGACCAAGATCTCGCGCCTCGACATCGTGGCGCGCCTGGTCGTCGAGGGCTTCGTGACCGGTCTGCACCGCAGCCCCTACCACGGGTTCTCGGTCGAGTTCGCGGAGCACCGCGAATACGTGCCTGGTGACGACATCAAGCACATCGACTGGAAGGTCTACGGGCGCTCGGACCGCTACTACATCAAGCAGTACGAGGAAGAGACCAACCTCACCGCGACCTTGCTCGTCGACGGCTCGGAGTCCATGCGCTACGGCTCGGACCCAGAGGGCCCGACCAAGCTCCAGTACGCCTGCTTCATCGCGGCCTCGCTGGCCTACCTGATCCTGCGCCAGCGCGACTCGGTCGGGCTGGTGACCTTCGACGAGGGGATCCGCAAGTTCATCCCGCCCGGCGCGAGCCCGAGCCACCGCAACCTGGTCCTCGACTCGCTCGCGCAGATCGAGCCGGCCGAGCGGACCAGCCTCAGCCCGGTGCTCCACACCATGGCCGAGCGGGTCAAGCGCAAGGGGCTCGTGATCCTCATCAGCGACCTCTTCGACGACCCGACCGAGATCCTGGCTGGCCTGCGCCACTTCCGGCACCGGCGGCACGAGGTGATCGTGTTCCACGTCATGGATCACGCCGAGCGCCACTTCCCCTTCGAGTCCATGACCAAGTTCAAGGGACTCGAGGCCCTGGGCGAGGTGCTCTGCGACCCCAGCGCCCTGCGCCAGGCCTACCTGAACGAGGTGGAGTCCTTCATCGGCGAGCTGCAGCACGGCTGCCGCGGCGACCGGATCGACTACGTGCCCGTCGACACGCAGACCCCGCTCGACGTGGTGCTGACCAGCTACCTCGCCACCCGCGCCGGCATGAAGCTCAGCTGAAGCAGGATTAGCAGTGTTCAGCCAGTTCTTCGTCAATCCGGCCATGCTCCTCGGCGCCTTCGCCATCACGGCGCCGATCGCGATCTTCCTGCTCAATCGCTTCCGCTACCGGACGATCGACTGGGCAGCGCTCGCCTTCCTGGAGCGGGCCTTCAAGCAGCAGAAGCGGCGCCTGCAGGTCGAGAACCTGCTCCTGCTGCTGATTCGCTGCGCGATCCTGATCCTGCTCGCCTTCGCCATGGCCCGCCCCACCCAGCGCGGGGACGTGGTGGTCGACGAGGACGAGGCCAGCCGCAACGTGGTGATCCTCCTCGACACGAGCTACTCGACCGGCTACCAGGTCGGCTCGACCGAGGACGAGACGGTCCGCGCCCAGGCCCTGCGCTCGGCCAAGGACATCGTGACCGCGCTCAAGGACGGCGACCGCGTCAACGTGGTCGCCTTCGACGAGACCGTGCGCGTGCTCTACCGCGAGCCGCTCCAGGTCAGCGAGTCGAGCAAGGCTACGCTCCTGAGCGACCTCGACGAGGCCGTCGAGCTCGAGGTCTCCGAGCGCGGCACCGACCTGGGCGAGGCGCTCCACGCGCTGCCCCGCGTGCTGCGGCCCTTCGACTTCGACAGCAGCGGGCGCCCCCCACCGGCCGAGGCCCCGCCGCTCAAGAAGACCGTGTTCTTGCTGACCGACGCCACCCGACGCGGCTTCATCACCCCCAAGGGCGCCCTGGTCGACAAGACCCTCTCGACCACGGCTGAGGAGATCAAGAAGCTCGGCGGCGCGCTGCTCCTCGTCGACTGCGCGGCGGAGGAGCCGCGCAACGTGACCGTGACCGGGCTGCGCACGCGCGAGCCGGTGGTGGGCCGCGACCTGCCCTGCCACATCGAGCTGACCCTCAAGAACGAGTCGGCCCTCCCCCTGCGCGACTTGACGGTCGAATACTACGTCGACGGCGCCCAGACCCCGCAGAAGACCGTCTCGCTCGAGCTCGGCCCCGAGAGCGAGGTCACCCCCGACCCGCTGCGCTACATCTTCCGCAAGTCGGGCACGCACCCGGTCGAGGTCCGGGTCAAGTCGGATCCGCTCCAGCTCGACAACCGGCGCCAGCTGGTGGTCGACGTGCGCGAGGAGGTCCGGGTGCTGCTGGTGGACGGCCAGCCGAGCAACGAGGACTGGCAGAGCGAGACGGACTTCCTCTACCCGACCCTGGCCCTCAACGAGTACGGCGAGCCCGGCCGCGGCCTGATCCGGCCCGAGGTCGTCGACGAGGCGACCCTCGCCAGCCGCGAGCTCGAGCCCTACGACGTGGTCGTGGTGGCCAACGTGGTCCAGCTGCCCGAGGACGTGGTCCACAAGCTCGAGCGCTACACGAGCGGCGGCGGGACCGTGGTGTTCACGATGGGCGACTTCGTCGACAAGGACGCCTACAACGAGCTGCTCTGGCGCGGCGGCAAGGGGCTCTTGCCCTGCGAGCTGCTCGAGAAGAAGGGCGGTACCCGCGCCGAGGCCAGCGCCGACGAGAGCGCGCCTGAGTGGGTGATCGCCCTCGGCGAGAGCGACGGCCATGTGGTCGACATGTTCCGCGACAAGGAGCTCGGCGAGTGGATGCGCTCCGCGCCGATCTTTGGCTTCTACGCGGTCAAGCTGACCCCCGACGAGCAGGTCGAGGGCTTCGCGCCGGCCTGGGTGCCCCTCAAGCTGATCCCGCGCGGCAGCTCGGACGACGTCGGCGAGTCGGGCTCTCCCACGACCCCCCTCCTGGTCGAGAAGCCCTTCGGCCGCGGTCGCGTCGTGGCCTGGCTGAGCACGATCGACGACCACTGGAACCACATCGTCGCCGCGGCAGATGTGTTCTTCGTGGCCTTGTGGCGCGAGATGACCCTCGACCTCAGCCAGCGCGCGCGCCCGCGCGTGAACCTCTGGGTCGGGGATCGCTACGAGCGCACGTTCTCGGCCGAGCAGTACGCCGCCCGCGTCACGGTCGAGGCGCCCGGCGAGCGCACCGAGGGCGTCCCGCTCGAGAAGGTCGAGGGCCGCGAGCTCTTCCGCTTGACCTACCCCGTGGCCGACGAGCTGAACGAGAGCGGGCTCTACTCGCTCAAGCGCTCGGGCCTGGCCGTCGGCGAGGACCCCGAGCCCGAGCACTTCGCGGTGCGCATCGACCCCGACGAGGGCAGCCTGGCCAAATACTCCGTCGAGGAGCTGCGCGACGCGCTCTCGCTCGACGTGCGCGAGGTCAAGCCGGCCGCGGCCCGCGAGGCCCTCGTCAGCGACGCCGGCAGCGCGGGCAACCGCGAGTTCTGGCGCGAGGTCCTGGTGCTGGTCTTGATCCTGCTGGTGGCCGAGTCGGTCCTGGCGGCGGCCTTCGGCCGACGGAGGAAGTGAGATGAGCGCTCTGTTCTCTACGCTCTGGCTCAACGCCTCCTGGCTGCTGGCCTCGGGGACCCCCAAGGAGTTCACGGCTCCGCGCCTGGAGTCGGCGCCCGAGGCCTGGGTCCTGTTCCTGGTCGCGGTCCTGGTGGCCGCCTTCGCCGCCGCCTGCTACTTGCTCGAGCGCAAGGGCGAGCGCCGCTGGCTGAAGCCGCTCCTGGCCGTGATGCGGACCCTGGTCATCCTGCTGATCATCGTGATCCTGTTCCGGCCTCTGCTCAGCCGCGAGCTGCGCGAGGAGAAGCTGGGCCGGGTGGTGGTCCTCCTCGACACCTCGCGCTCGATGGCCTTCGAGGACCGCGAGAAGGACGACGAGCTGCGCGCCCGGATCGCGACCGCGCTCAGCACGACGCCCGAGCGCCTGCGCAAGCTGACCCGCCTCGAGCGCGTCAAGGCGGCCCTGCGGGCCAACAACGACGCCTTCGTGCGCGGCCTGGCCGAGAAGAACCGGGTTCGGCTCTACACCTTCGACTCGACGCGCACCCGCCTGGCCGACATCGAGAAGATCGACGCCAGCGAGGAGCTGAGCGGCGCGGACGTGGCCAAGGCCGCGGCCGAGGTCGAGGGGCTGACCCCCGAGGGCAAGAGCACCGCTCTGGGCGACTCGCTCCAGAAGGTGTTCAGCGACCTGCGCAACGAGCGGGTCGCGGCGGTGGTCTTGATCACCGACGGCCGCTCCAACGGCGGCAGCGTCGCGGCCCCCGCCATCGCGGCCCGCTTCGGGCGCAAGGGGATCAAGATCTTCTCGGTCGGCGTGGGCGACCCCGAGCCGCCGCGCGACCTCTCGGTCGACGACTTCCGCGCCCCCGACGTCAGCCTGGCGGGCGACGTGCTGGCGGGCTCGCTGGTCGTGCGCGCTCAGGGCTACAGCGAGCGGCGTCAGGTGACCGTGACGGTGCAGCTCGAGGGCCTCAAGGTCGCCGAGGAGCAGATCGAGGTCGGCGGCGACAAGCCGCAGGAGGAGGTCCGCTTCTCGACCAAGGTCGCTCGCCCCGGCGAATACACCCTCGAGGCCAAGGTCGAGGCCGACCCCGACGAGCTGACCGCGGACAACAACCGGGCCGTGCGCCGGGTGCGCGTCATCGACGAGCGGATCCGCGTGCTCTACGTGGAGGGCTACCCCCGCTGGGAGTATCGCTACCTCAAGAACGCCCTGGTCCGCGACCGCCACATGGAGGTCCAGTGCTTCCTGACCTCGGCGGACCCCGGCTTCGTGCAGGAGTCGAGCCCCGGCGTGGCGCCGCTGCGCACGCTCCCGCCGCCCGAGGAGCTGGCCAAGTATCACGTCGTGATCATCGGCGACGTCAAGCCCGAGGCCCGCGACCGCCGCGGGGTGCCCGTGTTCTACGAGGGCGCGCTCGAGGTGCTCAAGGAGTCGATCAAGGAGCGGGGCAACGGGCTGCTGATGCTCTCGGGCAGCCAGGCCGCGCCCCGGCTCTACGCCAACACCCCCGTGGCCGACATCCTCCCGATCGAGATCGACGAGAGCGCCTTCGTCTCGGGCGACTACCGCCGCGCCTTTCGACCGAACCTGACCCGCGAGGGGCGCAAGTCCCCTCTGCTCCAGCTCGAGGCCGACGATCGGCTCAACCGCGAGCTCTGGGACCGCCGCCTGCAGGGCTTCTACTGGTACGCCCAGTCCGGCAAGCCCAAGCCGCAGGCCCACGTGCTCGCGGTCCACCCCACGGCCCGCAACCAGCACGGCCCCTACCCGCTCTTCGCCTGGCACCGCTACGGCGCCGGGACCGTGTTCTGGCTGGGCATCGACGAGACCTGGCGCTGGCGCGCCGAGGTCGGCGACAAGTATCCCTACCGCTTCTACGGCCAGATCCTGCGCTTCCTCAGCCTGCAGAGCTTCACCCGCTCCAAGCGCTTCTACATCACGACCGACAAGACCAAGTACGACGTCGGCGAGGAGGTGCGCGTCCGCGCCGAGGTCCGCGACGAGCAGGCCCGGGCCAGCTCGGGCGCGAGCGCGAAGCAGAAGATCCTGGTGGACCTGCCCAACGGCGACAGCCAGACGATCGTGCTCTCGGGCCTCGAGGGTGAGCCGGGCAAGTTCGAGGCGGTCTACAAGCCGGTCCAGACCGGGCCCTACCGCCTCTACGTCGAGCCGGGCGACCGCTTCGGCGCCGAGGAGATCGCCGAGCGCGTGTTCGAGGTCGAGCTCCCTCGCCTCGAGCTGCAAGAGCCCCGCATGGACAAGGAGGGCCTCGAGCGCGTGGCCGCCGAGTCCGGCGGGCAGTTCCTCCGCCTGGACGGGCTGAGCGCGATCCCCGCGGACCTCCCCTCCCTCAGCGAGCCGATCCTGGTGCGCAAGGAGGAGGAGGAGCTGTGGGACAAGCCCTGGGTGTTCGGGCTCTTCCTGGCGCTGATCCTGATCGAGTGGATCGGCCGCAAGTTCTGCCGGCTGCTCTAGGCAGCAGGGCGCTACTCGCTGGCGGAGGGCTCGGAGGCCGCCTCATCCTTGAGGGCGGCGTACTCGTCCGAGCTCTCGTAGGCGTCACCAGCAGCCTCTGCTGAGGGAGCTGCCTCGACTTCGCCCTCGGCTGCCTTCGCAGCTGGGGGTGCAGCCCCGCCCTCCAGCAGCGCCTTCTGCTCCTCGGCGGCGCGCTCGAACACGTCGTCGAAGGCGCCCATTTGGTAGCGCTGGGTGCTGAGGCTGCGCCGACGCGCGCCGAAGCGAACGCCGGCCAGGACGCGGGAGAGCGCGTCGGCGTCGGCGTCGAGGCTCTCCTCGGGGCGCGGGCTGAACTCCCACAGCAGCTCGACCGCGCTCGCGAGGCCCCACGAGTTCTCCAGCAGGGAGTCGTCGAGCTCGACCGCCTCGGGAGCGCTGAGCTTGCCGATCAGGGTCTCGAAGTTGCCGTGGGCCACGGGGCCCATCTCGTCGCCCAGGAAGGTGTAGTCGAGCTCGTTCTGGACCAGGCAGAGCGGAGTCGGGTCCTTGGCCGTGTAGACATGGGCGAAGGGCACGCGGTTGCTGCGGTGCGTGGCCTTGGTCTTCTTGATCCCGAAGCGCGGTCGCTGGGTGGCCGAGGTCGTCTTGAGGCGCTCGCTGCGAACCGTGTAGAGGCCGCGGACCACCAGGGCCGGCTCCTCGAGGCTCAAGAACTCCTCGCCGCCCTCGGCGAGGGTCAGCTTGACGCCGCCCTCCTCCAGCGCCACCGCGCTGACCATCCGCGGCGGCACGCGCAGGAGCTCGGTCGCGACCAGCAGCACGGGTAGACCTCGCAGGCCCGCGAAGAGCCCTTGCATTGCCGTGTCCTCGCCGACCTCCAGCACCTTGGGGATCTTGGTGATCAGGCGCTGCGCCGCGTCGCTGGGGTGCATTCCGAGCGCCTGACTGGCGCGGAGCAACACGCCGGGCTCGATCCCTGCGCTGGGCAAGAGGACGAGGGCCAGGGCCTGGTTCGGCTCGAAGAAGTCGGGCACCAGCTCGCGCACGGCCTTGCCCCAGCGCTCGGTGACGTCCCCCAGCCGGTCCGTCGGCACGAGCGAGGAGTCGAGGATCGCCAGGGTGAACTCCTCCGCCAGGGCCAGCCCCGCGCAGTCCACCAGCGCGGCCCAGGTCTCGGCCGGCCGGCCCCCGCCGCTCAGGAGCTCCAGCGCGAAGCGCAGCCCGTGCGAGACCAGCCCGGGGAGGTCGGCCGGGGCCTCGGCTCCCTCTGCGCGGGCTGCGAAGAAGGCGTTGACCCCCTCCTGCGCGCGCCGCTGCAGCAGCTTGGCGTGGACATGACGCAGACGTCCGCTGCCGCGCACGTGGCGGTGCACCTCGTGCGCGATCCAGACCTCACCCCAGTTGGTAATGCCGCTCATGGGCACGAGGATAGACCAAGCCCCCGGGAGGTGGGGCCGCAGCGGGTCAGCGCTTGCCCAGCTGCCGGCGAACCTCGCGCTGCATTTCGGGGGGCAGGGCCTGGATCACGGGGTCCTGAAAGCGCGGCGGGAGCCGTCTCAGGGTCGGCCAGATCCCCTGGATCGCGCGCGGATCGAGCTGAACGGCCTGCACCCAGGCCTGGAGCGCCAGGTTGGTCTGCCGGCGCGCGAGGGCGATCTGGCCCTGGAGGATCCGCGCCGAGGCCCGCGGGCCCGCCACCCCGAGGCGGTCAGCGACCGCCACCCCGCGCGTAGCCTCCGCCAGCGCCTCCTCGGCCTTGCCCTCGGCCAGGAGGATCTGCGCCACCAGCTGCCACGACTCGGGGTCGCCCGGGTTCATCAGCTGAGCGCAGCGAGCGTCGCGCAGCGCCGGCGCCAGACCCGACTTGTCCCGCGTGCGCTGGACCTCCGCCAGGCGGATCTGGGAGCGGAGCTGGTAGCTCTGGTAGGCGGTCGGGTCGTTGTGGATGGCCTCGTCGGCCAGCTGGAGCGCCCGCTTGGGGTCTGCGCCGACCAGGCCCGACGCCAGCGCGATCCGCATGTAGGACGCCTTGGGGTCGGCCTCGGCCGAGGCCTGCAGCAAGCGCACTCGCTCGGCGCGATCCTGGCTGGTCAGCGCGCGCCCGAACAAGCCGGGCGCGGTGTCCGGATGCGCCTGCGCCAAGTCCATGAAGCCCCTGCTCGCCTCCTCCATCCGCCCGAGCTTGTAGAGGGTCCGCGCCTCGAGCGCCTTCAGCTCGGGCCCCAGCTGGGCCTGCGCCGCGCGGGCCGCCGCGATCGCCGCGAGGGTCTCCTGGTAGCGACCGCGGTTGTGCAGGAGCGTGGCCCTCGTCAAGGCCGCCTGCGGGCCCGCGGCGCCCTCGAGGCGCTCGATCGCCCACTCGATCTGGCGCGCCAAGGTCTGCTTGAGCAGCCCCTCCCAGGCCGGATCCCCTCCCGTCTTGGGCTGCGGAGGCGGCTTGCGCCGGTGGTCCGCGAGCTGCTGGTTCACCTCCCGCAGCTGCTGGCGGAGGCGGACCAGCTCGGCCTCGGTCTGGCGAGCCGCCTCGACCTGTCCGCGCAGCCGGTCACGCTCGAGGCGCAGCGTCGAGGACTCTTCCAGGGTCTGTTCGAGCTCGCGCTCCTTGGAGCCGAGGCGCGCGCGGTAGGAGTCGGACTGGGCGCGCGCCTCGTCGCTGGTCCGCTGCAGCTCGGCCTGGCGATCGCGCAGCTTCCGTCGCCCGCGGTGCTCCCACAGGGCCCAGGCGGTCACGCCGCCCAGGACGAGCACCCACAGGCCGAGCACGGGCAGCAGGACCGTCGGCCGCACGCCGAGCTGCGAGGCGGTGTAGGAGAGGAGCTTGCTCCCGCCGGTGGTCGAGGCGTTGCCGCTGAAGCCGCGCAGGGCCTCGGCGACTCGCTGGGCGCTCGGGCGCGCGCGCGGGTCGGCGCTGAGCAGCTCGCCCACGATCTGGTCGAGCTCCTTGTTGACCTGCGGCACGTGCTCGCTGACGGGCTTGTAGCGGCCGCTGCGCACGCGCTCCCGCAGGGAGCGCAGGTCGGACGCGTCGTAGGGGAGCTTCCCCGTGACCAGCTCGTAGAGCATCACCCCCAGGGCGTAGATGTCCGCCGCGCTCGTGACCTGGCCGCCCTCGAGCTGCTCGGGCGCCATGTAGACGGGGGAGCCGATCAGCTCGCCGACCTGGGTCAGCTGGGAGGGCGCGGTCGTGTCGCGGGCCAGGCCAAAGTCGGTCACCATCGCGCGCCCGGTCCGCCCGTGCAGGATCACGTTGGCGGGCTTGAGGTCGCGGTGCACCACGCCCGCCTCGTGCGCGACGGCCAGGGCGCCCGCCACCTCCGCCACCAGGCTCGCCGCCTCGCGCCAGGGCATGGCGCCGTGCTTGGCCAGCCGGTCCTCGAGGTTGTTTCCCGGGACGTGGTCCATGACCACGTAGATGCAGCCCATGGCTTGGCCGATGTCGATCGGGCGCACGATGTTGGGGTGGTGCAGCTTGGCCGCCAGGCGCGCTCCGCGCTGGCTGCGCTCGACCTGCTCGGGCGGCAGGTCCTTGTGCAGGACCTTGAGCGCGAACAGGCGCTCGAGGCCCTGGCGCCGAGCGAGGAACACGCGCCCGCTCGTCCCGGCGCCGAGCTCGGAGACGAGCTCGTAGTTGCCGATCCTGCGCGAGGGAGGCGGGTTGCTGGACTGTCGCTCGGTGCTGGTTCCGCGCACGGTCTGAGGCTACCTCAGATCGGGAGCGGGTCGCCCCACGGCGGCGCCTGCCCCCCCTGGTAGGCTCTGGGCCGTGCACGTCGAGCGCAACGATCCAGGCGCCAGCCACCTCGAGCGACCGAGCCTGCGCCCGGGCCTCGAGGCGATCCCCTTCGAGGCCGAGGAGGTCCCGGGAGGGCGCGTGTTCCTGCTCAAGGACCCCTTCCGCCTCGCCGAGAGCCCCGCGCTCCCGCCCGCCGGGCTCGCCGTGGCCGCGCTCCTCGACGGCCGCCGCACCCTGAGCGAGGTCGCGCGCGAGGTGGAAGCCCGCCACGGGCTGCGCCCGCCCCTCGACCAGCTCCGCGCGCTGGTCCTCCAGCTCGACCAGGCCTGCCTGCTCGAGGGTCCCCGCCTGGAGGAGCGCCTCGAGGCCTTCCACAGCGCCCCCCGCCGCGAGCCCGCCTGCGTCGGCAGCTACCCCGGGGAGCCCGCCGAGCTGCGCGCCTTCCTGAACCAGCAGTGGACTCGCGCCGGCGGCCCCGGGGGCCCGCCCGAGCCCTCGCGCGAGGCGCCCGTGCGCGCCCTGATCTCGCCCCATATCGACCCCCACCGGGGCGGCCACGCCTACGCCTGGGCCTGGCGCGCGGTCGCCGAGGCCCCCGCCGAGCTCTTCGTGATCTTCGGCACCTCGCATACGGGCACCCACTCCCTCAGCGACCCCGCCGCGCCGCCCTCCCTCTACGCGCTGACGCGCAAGAGCTTCGCCACGCCCCTGGGGGAGGTCCCGACCGACCTCGAGGTCACGGAGCGCTTGCTCGCCGCCTACGAGGGGCCCGACGACCTCCTGGCCGGCGAGTTCCACCACCGCGCGGAGCACTCGATCGAGTTCCAGACGGTCTACCTGCGCGCGCTCCTGGGCGAGCGCGCGCGGATCCTGCCGATCCTGTGCGCCGGCTTCGGCCCGGGGCAGGGCCCCGACGACCCGCGCTTCCAGGCCTTCCACGAGGCCCTGCGGACGGCCCTCGCCCCCCTCCCTCGGGAGCGGGTGTGCTTCGTGGCGGCCGTCGACTTCGCCCACAAGGGCGAGCTCTTCGACGAGCCCCCCTTCGGCGAAGCCGAGCTGGCGCCGCTGGCGCGCGCCGATCGTGAGACCCTGCGCCTGGCGCTGGAAGATCGCGACCCCAGCGCCCTTCATGAAGACATCGCGCGGGACGGAGACCCGCGCAACATCTGCGGACACGCGCCCCTGGTGGCCTTGCTCGAGGCCCTCCGGGACGAGCCCCTGCGCGGGGAGCTGCTCTGCTACGACGCCTGGCACGACGGCGTCTCGGCGGTCAGCTTCGCCAGCGCGGTCTATCGAGGAGACCCATGAGCGACGAGAACAAGGCCCACGAAGACGAAGAGGAGGACCTCTTCGAGCACAGCCTGATCACCGCGCTGGTCAGCATGGCCATCGGCGAGGACCTGGGCCCGGAGGGCGACGTGACCTCGCGGATCATCCCGCACGAGGCGAACTGCCGGGCCGAGGTCGTGTTCCGCGAGGACGGCGTCCTGGCCGGCCTGCCCCTGGTCCCGCTCGTGCTCGAGCGCCTGGGCCGCCACGTCACCTTCGAGGCCACAGCCGAGGAGGGCGCGCGCCTGAGCAAGGGGGACGTGGTCGGGGTCCTCTCGGGCAACGCCCGCCAGGTGCTGATGCTCGAGCGCACCCTGCTCAACCTGCTCCAGCGCATGAGCGGAACCGCGAGCGCGACCCGGCGCTTCGTCGACGCGATCGAGGGCACCGCGGCCAAGCTGCTCGACACCCGCAAGACGATCCCGGGCTGGCGGCTGCTCCAGAAGTACGCGGTCACCGTCGGCGGCGGCGTCAACCACCGCATGGGTCTCCACGACATGGTCCTGATCAAGGACAACCACCTCGCGGTGCACGGCGGCGAGGAGGCGGTCGGCAAGGTCGTCGAGCTCGCTCGCCAGCAGGCGCCTGGGATTCCGCTCGAGATCGAGGTCACCACCTTGGCGGGCGCCCTGGCCGCTGCCCAGGCCGGCGCGGACTACGTGCTCCTCGACAACTTCACCCCCGCCCAGCTGGCGGAGATCGTCGAGGCCGTCCACGCCGACGCCAAGGAGCGCGGCGCCGAGCCGCCCCAACTCGAGGCCTCGGGCGGAATCAACCTCGAGACCGTGCGCGCCGTCGCCGAGAGCGGCGTGGACCGGATCTCGACGGGCTGGATCACCCACTCCGCGCCGTCGCTCGACATCGCGCTGGACTTCAAGGAGCTGGGCTAGCGGGACGCATCAGGAGCCGGCCCGCCCCTCCGCGTTTCTTTCACTTGGTCTTGGCTGATCACCTGCAGCGATGACGCGCGAGGGTTTAGTTCCTCCCACGAGGGCCCCGGGGTAGCGCCCCCCAGAAAAACAGCGACCCGTCCCACCGTGGGACGGGTCGCTGATTGCACAGTCAGTCGGTTGGTTGGTTAGCGGCGATACCCGCGGGCCCGGTACTGGGGCTGCTGGTACTGGCGCGCCTGGCGGGCGTAGCGGACCCGCCCGCGGCGCGGCTGGCAGTCCTGCCGGACCTGGCGACGCACGCGGCGGAGCTGGTTGAGCCGCTGCTGGCGACGCTGGTAGCGCAGCGTGCCCTGCGAGAAGCCCAGGGTGATCGTGCGCTGCCGCGGCTGCCGACCGCGATAGACCCGGATCGGGCTGGTCGCGATCCGCGTCGGCCCGCAGGCTACGCCGTTGAAGTTCTGCTGGCGCTGCTGGAGCGCGACCGCGTTGGCGCGGGCCTGGGCCGCCTGGGCCTCGATCCGGGCCAGGCGCTCGCGGTGCTCGCGCTCCTGCTGAGCGGCGCGCTCGCGCGCTTCCCGCGCCTCGCGCTCCAGACGAGCCACGCGCTCACGCTCGAGGCGCTCGGCGCGCTCCCGCGCGGCCAGCGCCACCCGGCGGTCTCGCTCGGCGGGCTTCATCCACTCACCCTCGTGCCGCACGAAGCCCTGCGCTCGCATCTGGCGCGCGTGGGCCAGCTCGGCCGCGCGACGCTCGGCCGCGAGGTGGCGCGCGCGCTCAGCGGGCGTCATCCAGGCCCCGTTGTGCTGGACGTGGCCGAGGGCGGCGTGCGCGCTCTCGTTCCCTGGGTCGAGCAGCAAGACCCGCTCGTAGGCGCGCTTGGCCTCACGAGTCAGGCCCTGCTCGGCGCAGAAGGCCGCGTAGCGCTGGCGCTGGCCGAGCGTCCCGTTGGGGAAGCCAGCCTGCTGCATGTGCTCCATTTCGTCCATGGGGTCGTGCTGGGCCTCGATCGTGTCCACCTGGCTGGCGGGCACCCGGATCGATCCCAGGGGCAGGCGCAGCAGGTAGTGATCTCCGTCACGGCTGACCGATCCCTGCAGGACTCGGCCGTTGGTGAGCGTGACGCGATCCCAGCGTCCGTCCTGGGCAAAGCTCAGCCCAGCGCCGGAGACGAGGGCCGCAGCGATCAGGGCGATGGCCTTGGCGTTCATGGGTCTCCCTTCTTTCTCTCTCATGCGCTAGGACTCCAGTGCAAGGTCCATGCCAGAGGCCCCCAGAGCACTTAGGTCCAATCCAGGCGCTCGGGCTGCGGGCTCTGCAGGGGTCTGCTGCGGATTCCGCAGCCTGCGGATTCCGCAGACCTGCGCGGATGTCGCAGTCCGGGACGGCCGCGCCCCCTCGTCGAGCGCAGGGGTTGGGCAAGGGTCAAGGCTTGCTTGGGGTTACGATGCCCACCTGCCAGGACCCCACCGTGAGCTCCCCCAGCCCCCCATCTTCCTCTCCTCTCGCCGACCCCGACGTCCCGGACGCGGTCGGCTGGTCGCTGCTCCTGCTGACCCTGGTGATGGGCGCGGCCTTGGTCGCGACGACCTGGTCGGGGCTGGCGACGGCGCGCGACGCGGGCGCCGCGCTGATCCGCGAAGAGGGCGACGCGCTGCTGCGGCCGATTCGAAGCAACCTGCGCAGCCTCGAGCAGCGTCCGCCCCCCGCGAGCGCCCTCGAGCCTCACGTCGCCGGGGCCGACGAGCTCGAGGAAGGCGTGACCTTCGTCTACACCTTCGAGCCGAGCAGCGGGCGCACCTCGCACGCGGGAAGTAGCCGCCTCGGTCTCGAGCGGGTCGCCCAGGAGACCCTGGCGGCGGGCGCCCAGAGCCCGCTGATCGTCGAGGACGGCGTGGCCCTGCTCGTCAAGCGCCTCCCCCCGGGGCCCCGCCTGCGCGCGCGCTACCCCGACCGGCTCATCCCGCGCGAGGAGTTCACCCGGATCGCGATCGAGTTCACCCCCCACGCGGCGGCCCGGCTCGAGAGCGCCGCCTCGCGCACCCTCGCGGTGGGCGCCTTCGCGACCCTGCTCTTGCTGATCACCTCCTGGGCCTGCGCGCGCCTGCTGCGCAACCGGGCGCGGGTCGCCCAGGAGATGGCCCGCGATCGACGCCTGGCGGCCCTGGGCGAGATGTCGGTCGTGTTGGCGCACGAGATCCGCAACCCGCTGGCCTCGCTCAAGGGCCACGCGCAGCTCCTGGCCGAGTCGCTGCCCGACGAGAGCCGCGAGCGCGCCAAGACCGAGCGGATCGTGGGCGAGGCGCTCCGCCTGGAGCGCCTCTGCGCGCACCTGCTCGAGTTCGTGCGCAGCGGCAAGATCGAGCCCAAGCAGGCCGACATCGCGGCCCTGATCCGCGAGAGCGCCGAGGCGGTCGGCGAGGCCGAGGTCGAGCTCGTCCTCGACGAGGCGCCGGCCAGCTGGCCCCTGGACGAGCTCAAGATGCGCCAGGTCCTGGTCAACCTGCTGCGCAACGCGGCCCAGGCCTCCCCGGCCGGCGCGCCGGTCCGCGTCGAGGCCCGCGTCGAGGGGCCGACGCTCTGCCTGCGTGTGCGCGACCAGGGCCCGGGCTTCACGCCCGGGCAGGAGACCGAGATCTTCCAGCCCTTCCACACCACCCGCACCCAGGGCACCGGGCTGGGCCTGGCCGTGGCGCAGCGGGTGGTCGAGCTCCACGGCGGGACGATCTCGGCCCGCAATCACCCCGAGGGCGGCGCCGAGCTGAGCGTGCGCCTCCCGCGCGGGCGAGTGCCCGTGAGCGAGGACGCCGGTGGCTAAGGTCCTCGTCGCCGAGGACGAGGAGGGCGTGCGCGAGTTCCTCGTCGAAGCCCTCGAGCTGGCCGGTCACACGGTCACCCCCGCGCGCGACGGGCACGAGGCGAAGCGCCTGCTCGGGGAGCGCTCCTTCGAGCTGCTGCTGACGGACCTCAAGATGCCCGGGCCGAGCGGGCTCGATCTCCTGCGCGAGGTGAAGGCCAGCCAGCCCGAGCTGGAGGTGATCCTGCTGACCGCCCACGGCACGGTCGACACGGCCGTCGAGGCGATGAAGCTCGGCGCCTTCGACTACCTCCAGAAGCCCATCGGCAGCCCGGCCGAGCTGCGCCTGGTCGTCGAGCGGGCCGTCGAGCACCGCGCCCTGGCCGCCAGCCAGGAGCGCAGCGAGCGACTGCGCGAGGGCCAGGTCCGCCTGACCTGGGGCGCGCCAGCGATGTCTGGGGTCGTGGACGCCCTGCAGAAGGTCGCCCCGACCCAGGCGACCGTGCTCCTCACGGGCGAGAGCGGCGCCGGCAAGGAGGTCGTCGCGCGCTCGCTGCACGAGCAGAGCCGGCGCGCCGAGGGGCCCTTCGTGGCCGTCAACTGCGCGGCCCTCTCCGAGAGCCTGCTCGAGAGCGAGCTCTTCGGCCACGAGAAGGGCGCGTTCACCGGCGCCAGCGCGCGCCGCCGCGGTCGCTTGGAGCTGGCCGAGGGCGGGACCTTCTTCCTGGACGAGGTCGCCGAGCTCAAGCCAGAGCTCCAGGCCAAGCTGCTGCGCGTGCTCCAGGACCGCCGCTTCGAGCGGATCGGCGGGACGCGCACGATCGAGGCCGACGTGCGCTGGGTGGCGGCGACCAACCGCGACCTGCGCGCCCGCGTCGACGAAGGCGCCTTCCGCGAGGACCTCTACCACCGCCTGGCCGTGTTTCCGATCCACGTCCCGCCCCTGCGCGAGCGCCTCGAAGACCTGCCCCACCTCGCCGCCGAGCTCCTGGCGCGGATCGGTCAGCGGCTGGGTCGCCCCTCGCTCAAGATCAGCGCGGCGGCCCTGGAGGTCCTGGCCCAGCAGTCTTGGCGCGGCAACGTGCGCGAGCTCGCCAACGTGCTCGAGCGCGGCGCGATCCTCGCCGAGGGCCAGGCCCTCGGACCCGGCGACCTGGTGCTGGAGGCCCCCCGCGCTGGCGCCAAGGCAGCCCTGACCCCCAGCGGGGCGCGCTCGCTCGAGGAGATGGAGCAGGAGGCGATCAAGGCGGCCCTGGCCGAGGCCGAGGGCAACCGGCGCCAAGCGGCCAAGCGCCTGGGGATCGGCGAGCGGACGCTCTACGACAAGCTGCGCAAGTACGGGCTCAAGTAGCGAGGAGCGGGATCTCCACTTCCTCCGCCAGCAGCCCGCCGTGCTGGCCCAGCGGCCCTGAGCCCTCCCCCCACTCGAGCACGTCGGGGCCGAGGGCGACCGCGGCGAAGCTGCCGATCCGCGCCCGCGCCTCGGGGTGCAGCTCGCCCGGCCCGAACAGGCCGAGCGCCTCGGCTTCGTCGGGGCGGAGCAGGGCGTAGCGAGCGGGGAAGCGCTCGCAGAGTCCGGCCGCGAACTCGTCCTCGGCGCCGGGGCGCACGTGGAAGAGCGGAGCGCGCGGCTCGCCCGCGGGGGGTGCCGTGAGCAGCGCGCCGAGCGGGTCCTCGGGGCGCAGGCGGTGGCGGCGCTCGGGCGGGACCTCGATCAGGCCGTGGTCCGCGCTGACCAGCAGCCGCGCGCCCGCGGGGAGACCCGCAGCCAGGCGCTCGAGCTCGGCCTCGACGAGGGCCACGGCCTGGCCGGCCTCGGGCGAAGCCGGCCCGTGCAGGTGGGAGCGCGAGTCGACCTCGGGCCAGTAGAGGTAGGTGTAGCTCGGCGCGCGAGCTCCGCGCAGGCGCTCGAGCACCGCGTCCACGCCGGCCGGCAGACCCTCGAAGCCGACGCCGCGGCCGCCGCTCGAGTAGTTGGAGTAGGCGCTGCCGGCGATGTGCGCGGGCTGGAACACGGCCACGTCGCGGGTCGCGCGGTCCAGCCAGCTCGGCGCCAGCGCCAGGTCCTCGGCGCTCAGGCCGAGCTCCTCGAGGGGCTCGCCGCTCCCGCGGACCACGAAGGGCAGGGTGACCACGTCCAGTCCGCGGGCCTGGAGGTGGAGCCACCAGCCCAAGAGCGCGTGCTGCGCGGGCCACACGCCGCTCGCCAGGGCGGTCAGCGCGCTCGCGGTGGCCGAGGGGAACACCGAGCGCAGCTCGAGGGCGAGGTGAGAGCGCAGCCAGCCCGCGGGCAGAGCGTGAGCGCGCAGGGTGCTCAGGCCGAGGCCGTCGATCAGCACCAGGACCAGGTGGGGCGCGTCGGCGACGAGCTCGCTCAGGGAGGCGTGCGGCGCGGGGAGGTCGCTCACTCCCGCGTGGCGGGCGGCGAGGCGGGCGAGGTCCAGGAAGCCGGGCAGGCTCGGGTCGGGCGCCTGCAGGACGCCCGCGGCGAAGGCCTGCCTCAGCAGCTCAGAGCTCGTCCTCGTCCTCCTCCTCGTCGAAGCCCATGGTGGACTCGCCGCCGCTGTCCAGGCCGGAGAGGTCGAGCTCCTTCAGCCCGAAGGGCGTCTGGGGCGAGCTCGGCGTGCCGCCGCCCTGGAGCTGCAGGCCCTCGGAGATGTCGTGCACCTTCTCGAGGACCTGATCGGTGGCGTAGATGTCGACGCCGGTCTTGAGGGCCAGGACGAGGCAGTCGCTCGGGCGAGCGTCGATGTGGACCTCGTTGCGCCGCCCGGTCCACTCCTCGCCCTGCTTGCACTCCTGCTGGAGCACGAGCGTGGCGCAGAAGGTGTTGTCGACGATGCTCGAGATCACGACCTTCTTGACCTGGATCTCGAAGCCCGTCATCACGTACTCGAGCAGGTCGTGGGTCATCGGCCGCGGCGGCTTCTCGTCGTTGATCTCCCGCAGGATCGCCGCGCCCTCGTAGGTGCCAATGAACATCACGAAGGTCTTGTCCTCGTTACCGAGGAGCACGGCGGTGCCGGCGTTGATCGGTCCGAGGACCTTCTTGATGCGGATCTTGTTGAGGGCTTCGGACATGGACTCCTCGCGGGCGCGCCATGCTCACAGCGCGCCCCAATCCTGTCAACGTGGGTCGAAGATCAGCGCGCCTCGGCGATGGCGTCGATCTCGACCAGGACGTCCTTGGGCAGCCGCGAGACCTCGACGCAGGCGCGCGCCGGGCGATGGTCCCCGAATGCCTCGGCGTAGATCGCGTTGACCTGGGGGAAGTCGTCCATGCTCTTGAGGAACACGGTCGTGCGCACGACCGTGCCCATCGAGGCGCCGCCGGCCTCGAGCACGGCCTTGAGGTTGGTCAGCACCTGCTTGGTCTGCGCCTCGACGTCACCCTCGAGCAGCTCGCCCGAGGGCAGGAGCGCGACCTGCCCCGAGCAGAAGAGCAGGTTGCCGGTCTTCATCGCCTGGCTGTAGGGCCCGATCGCGGCGGGCGCGCCGTCGGTGTGGATCGACTCCATGGGGGTCCTCCTCGTGTGGGGCGCGCACTATACGAGGTTAGTCCTTGAACTCGCCCTCGAACTGCTCGAGCGCCGAGTGGGCCTCGAGCGCGTAGACCATGGAGGGCCCGCCGCCCATCAGGATCGCGACGCCGAGGGCGTCGAGGATCTCCTCCCGCTTCGCGCCAGCCTTGAGCGCGCTGTAGGTGTGGAAGGTGATGCAGCCCTGACAGCGGCCCGAGACGGCGATCGCGAGCGCGATCAGCTCCTTGGTCGCGAGCGAGAGCGTGCCGCCCTTCATCGCGGCGCCGTGGAGCTGGCCGAAGCCCTTCATCGCGGGGAGCTCCTCGCGCAGCTGGGCGGCCTTGGTGTTGAGGTGGTTGCGCAGCGCGCGGAAGTCGGTGGGGGTGGACATGGTGTGCCTCCAGTAGGGATCGACCCCCCACTGGCAAAGCCTGGGCCACCGCCCGAACCCCTGCAGGTGCGTGGCGCCGTCTCACACCAACGCGACGCCGAGAAACACCCCGTCTCACGGCCGAGACGGAGTCGCGCCAACCCTGCGACATCAGCGGCGATCGCGCGTCCCTCCGAGCTGGAACAGGAGCGCTGGCCGACCCCCTAGAATGCGCGGCAGGAGGGGTCGATGCCGTGGGAATGCAAGGACTGCCAGACACAGGTCCTGGACAGTCAGCTCGAGTGTCCTTCGTGCCAGGCCCCCAAGACGGCCTGGTCCCTGCATGACGGGCTGACGCGAAACTTCGTCGTCTCAGGGCGCAAGGTCCACTTCCTGAGCGGAAACTGGCACCAGACCTTCCCGGCCGAGGAAGCGACGCGGCTCGAGCAGGAGCTGTGGAGCGCCGATCAGCCCCTGTGGGAGAAGGGCTTCGTGAGCGCGGTCCGCAAGCACGACGCGCGAGTCGTGATCGAGCGGGGCGAGCAGGCGCCGACTCACGAGACGCTCTTCGTGCGGGTCAACCCCGGGGCGAAGAAGGAGGTCCCGATCGAGCTCTCGGTGGAGTTCGAGCTCGAGCCAGAGCCGGGAGTTCACACCCTCACGGCCCCCGTCCCCGAGGACCTGCCCCAGGGCGGCGCCATCGACGTCCCCTTCCTGCTCGTCTACGGCGAGGGGGACCTGCCCGAGGACCCCTTCCCCGGCGTCCACGTCATCGACGTCAGCGAAGAGGGCGAGGACGGCCAGCCGACCTTCGCCCCCGCGATCCGGATCAGCGCGCTGGGCAAGAAGGCCAAGGAGCTCGAGGTCCGCGACGCCGGTGCGCTGGAGCTGGGCTCGATCTGGCTTCAGGCGCTCGACGCCTACAGCGGAGAGCCCGTCGCGAACACCGAGGTCGAGATCTGGCCGAGCGAGTTCCCCACCCTGGAGGAGCCGAGCGAAGAGGAGGCTGAACAGGAACCCGAGGAGGACGACGAGGAGCTCGAAGCCGACGGCCTGTTCAGCGACATCGTCGCGGTCCAGGGCAACCTGGCCGAGGGGAGCGAGGGGCCCGCGGTGCGGGAGCTGCAGCTCGCGCTCGGCCAGCTGGGCAAGGAGGTCGCCGTCGACGGGGCCTTCGGGCCCGAGACGAAGAGCGCGCTCACGGCGCTGCAGCAAGAGCACGGCCTCGCCGCCGACGGGATCGTGGGCCCCAGCACGGGCGCCGCCCTCGACTACCTCCTGCTCGAGGAGGTCGATCCGCTCGAGCTGCGCGAGGACTGGCAGGTCGCCAGGACCGACGACGAGGGAGTGCTCCACCTCCCTCGCTTCCCCCTCGGTTACGCGACCGTCAAGCTCTCGGGCTACGAGGCGCAGAGCCTGCCGGTCCTGGACGACGGCCCCGCGAGCGCGGACGGGGCTGCCGCTGAGCCCGAGGCCGAGGAGGAGCCCGAGGAGCCCTACCTGCTCATGCTGCGGCCCGAGCTAGGCGTGGCGCGGGTCCACGTCCTCGACGGAGACGGGCTGCCCGTCGGCTCCCTTGCCTACGAGCTGGCCAGCGACAGCGTCCACCGCGCCGGGACCCTGAGCCCGTCGGGCGAGCTCCTCGAGGAGCGCCTCCCGCTCGGCTACTACGAGCTGAGCGTGCGCGGGCGCGGCAGCGCGTCCGTGCCGACGGTCGGCAGTCGCTGGGCAGCTCCCCACGTGCTCGTGGTGGGACCGGACCTCATGGGCGGCGACCTCGACGACGACGACACAGAGGAAGAGCGAAATGGCTGAGAAGAGACGCTGGAACCTGGTCGCCGACCTCGCCCCCCTGCACCGCAGGGCCTTCGGGGGGAAGGTGCTGCTCGCCAAGCGCTTCCGCTGCGAGGCCAACGGGAATCGCGACTTCAAGGCGCTGATCCAGGACGAGGTCGAAGCTCGCAAGAACAAGGACTTCGACCCCAGCCCGCTGCTGGCCGTGTTTCGAGTGCGCTCCTTGCAGCACCCGAAGCGAATGCGCAGCGTGGATGAGTCCTTCGAGGGGGTCAAGCAGTCCTCCGTGCTGAGCGCGGAGCTGACCCTGTGGGAGATGGACTTCGACGGCGAGAACGGCCAGAACGCCAAGCTAGGGAGTGTCGGCTGCAAGCTGGTGCGCCGAGGCCGCAAGTGGCGAGTCGAGATCGACGGAGGCGACTCGGCCGATAACGAGCACGTCCCCTACCTGCGGATCGTCGGAGACGGCGACACCAACACCTACGCGATGATCCCCGTCGACCCGCTCGACTCTGCGGTCGGATCCCTGAGCACGCACGGGCTGGGGCGCGAGGGGAAGCACTACGAGATCGCCTTCCAGATCAAGATCAACGATCCCGGCTACTTCGTCGGTCCAGGGGAGGACTCGGGTCGTGAGACCGAGGGCCAAGACCCCGTGTTCCCCAAGTGGTGGCAGCGCTATCACCTCCACGCTGGAAGGCAGCAGCCCAGCCGGCGCGAGCTCCCGCTGCTCTACTCCAGCTACCTGCAGGACATCAGGATCGACCAGAAGGAGCTCCTGAAGCTCGTTCGCGACTACTACACCAAGCTCTCGCTGACGCTCAACAGCTACTGGGACGACTACCGCGACGCCGTGAACACCTTCAACGTGCGCACGGACCGCAAGGAGAAGCCGAAGCCCGTCTCGCAGCCCTCGCTGTTCGGGATCCTGGGGACGGCCTACACCCTCGCCTCCTTGTTCCTGCCCCAGCTGCGGAGCGCAGGAATCCTGCTCCAGTTCGTCGAGCGCTGGAAGCTCCCCGACAAGCACGTCAGCGGGGACAAGATCCTCGACACCTGGGACCAGGTCGGCTCGGCGCTGGACACCCTCAAGCAAGGCAAGAAGGTCACCCTCTCCCTCGTCAAGGACCTGGACAGCGTCTACGCGCAGACCAAGGACCCCAAGAAGCGCAAGGTCGAGATGCACCTGCATGCGTTCATCTCCGACTGCCATCACCAGGCGGGGATGCTGAAGGCCTACCAGGCCCGGGGCCTCGCCCACATCGAAGAGCTCCTGACCGAGGGGATCAAGTCCGAGACCTTCAGCCAGCTGCAGATGCGACGGATCCACGACGAGGTGGAGGAGAGCTACGACCGCCTCAACGACCACCAGCCGCCCGACACCAACACCCTGCTGCGCAACCTCATCGTCAGCTTCATGAACGCGCACCAGATCGGGCTCTACACCTTCTCGGCCAAGCTCGAGGGGGTCCCCTGGGGCCCGCACTCCCACGTCGCTGGACACGACCGCTTCCTCGAGGAGCACGTCTACCGCGCGCTGCTCGAGTTCAGGGGAGGGATCTTCAAGAACCCGGATGGCGAGCTCCTCGTGACCGAGGCGCAGCAGCGCAAGTATCTGCCCGGCCTGAAGCTCTTCAAGGAGTTCACCAGCCGGCGAAAGGCCCTCCAGCACTACTCGAAGAACAAGACCCTCGAGTACGAGGGCGAGATCGACGCCGACACCCGCCACTGGCTCAAGACCAAGGACCACCTGGATCGAGATCCCCGCCCCAGCGCGGACTTCAAGTACTACGAGGAGGACTTCGAGGAGGCTGACTTCGTCTATCAGGTGAAGATGTGGACCGAGACCACCAACCACTGAGCTAGGGCGCCCCAGCCCGTCTAGCGGGTCTCCTCCAACCAGCCCCAGGGCGCCAGCTGAGCGCCGAGGTCTCCCCGCGCTGCCAGCTGAGCGCGCCAGTCGTCGCCGGGGGCCGGTCCGAGCGCGGCGCCCAGCGCGCGGCGCGCCAGGTCGGCGAGGGCGCGCAGCTGCTCGCCGGCGCTCGCGGCCAGGCGGGCGGCGAGCCCCGCGTCCTGGGGGCAGGCCTCGCGGGCCGCGGCCTCGACCCAGCCCGCTCGCCGCTGCTGCTCGACCAGGGCCGCCAGCGCGCCGAGCGCGCAGGGATGCCCCAGCGCGACCAGCGCCTCGAAGGTGGTCCGGTCGACGAGGAGCCAGCCGGCCGAGGTCCGGCGGGCGGGCTCCAGCTCGAGGAGCCGACACTCCAGCCGGCGGCTCCCCACGGGCAGGGTTTGACCCGGCTCGAAGAACGCAGCGCCGCTCCCCGAGCCGCCTAGCGTCGCGCCCGCGCCGGCGGCCCGCACCAGCACTCGCCGGTGGAGCAGGAGCGCGCTCAGCTCGAGTCGGGCGACGCCGGGGAACCTCAGCTGACAGCGGGGGTCCGAGCCGATCAGCAGCGGGCTCGAGCTGGAGGGTGGAGCCTCCTCTCCCTCGGGACCCACCAGCGCGCAGCGTCGCCGCGGGCGCCCGGCGTCGGTCAGCTGGGCGGGCGCGTGGCCCTGCACCTGGGTCCACCAGGCGAGCCAGGTCGAGACCTCGCTCCCCCAGCGCTCGCCCGTCACCGCGCTCAGGCGCGCCACGACCTGAGCGTGCTGGGCCGCGGCCGCCCTGCGCCGCGCGCTGATCGCCGCCGCCGCCGCCTCCGCCCCCAGGGCGGGCCCCAGCGTGGCCTCCAGCCAGCGCTCGTGGACGGGGTCGGGAGCCAGCTCCTCGATCAGGTGCGCGGCGACGCGGGGATCCCCCGCGCGCGCCAGCGCGTCTACGAGCGGAGCGGGCCACCCGCCGGTGCGGGCGTCCTCGCGCGGGAGCGCTAGGGAGCGCGGCCGGTTCGGGTCGCGGAAGGTCAGGATCAGCTCGCCGACGCGGATCCGCTCTCCGTCCGCGAGCAGGCGTCCTCCGCGCCGGACCTCCTCGCCCTCGACCTGGACCTGGGTGCCGCGCAGCGCGCGCACCGTGAACCCTTCGTCTTCGCGGCGCAGCTGCGCGTGGCGCTCGGCGACGCTCGGGTGGTCCAGGCGGACCGCGCAGTCGGCGGCGCGGCCGATCGTGAGGCGCCGATCGCCCAGCAGCGGCGTCTGCCCGCCCTGGGGGTCGATCAGGCAGGGGAGGGTCGCCCGCCCGCCCGCCAGGACGCGCTCGAGGTCGGCCACGACCTCGCTCATGGAGGTGTAGCGATAGCGCAAGCTCGGGATCAGCATCCGCGCGATCAGCCGCTCGAGCTCCGGCGGGACCTGCGGCGCCAGCTCACGCAGGGGCGGGTAGTCGCCCGCGCAGGCCTGGTCGGCGATCTCGTGCACGTCCTCGCCGCGAAAGGGCGGGCGCCCGGCGAGCAGGTGGTAGAGGGTCGCGCCGAGGGCGAACACGTCGCTGCGGGCGTCGACGAGCCCTCCCGTCCAGAGCTCGGGGGACATGTAGAAGGCCGTGCCCAGGATCTGTCCGGCCTTGGTCAAGCTGGTCCGAAAGGTGTCCTTCGCCAACCCGAAGTCGACCAGCTTGGCGCTCCCTGAGGGGTCGACCAGCACGTTGGCCGGCTTGACGTCCCGGTGGACCATGCCCAGGTCGTGGACCACCGTCAGCGCGCGGGCGACGTCCAGGGCCACCTGCGCGGCGCGGGCCGGCTGGACGGCCCCGTGCTCCTGGAGCAGGCGCAGGAGGGAGACGCCCTCCACGTATTCCATCACGATGTGCGGGACCTCGTCCTCGAGCGCGACGTGATGGACCGCGACGACGTTGCGGTGCGGCGGGTCGATCCGGGCCAGGGCGGCCCACTCCCTGCTGAACCTCGCCAGCAGGAGCGGCTTGTTGGCGAGCTCGGGCGCCAGGACCTTAACGACGACCTGCTCGCCGCTCGGTCGCCGGGCCAGGTAGACCGCCCCCATTCCGCCCTTGCCCAGGAGCCGCTCGACGGCGCACCCCGACAGGACCGCGCCGACCAGGTCTCGCTCGACCGGGATTCCCAGATCCTCGAGGGAGAACTCCTCCACCCTCGCAGTCTAGGGGGTGCCCCCTCGATTGCGAGCGAGCGCAGCCCCCGCCGAGCTCAGCTCTTGGCCTGCAGGATCTCCACGTCGTAGCCGTTGGGGTCCTTGACGAAGATGTACTTGCTCGAGTTGCCGGGCTTGCTGCGGCGATACCACCAGCCCTTCTCCTCCACCTGCTCCACGACCGCCTCGAGGTCGTCGCTCACGAAGGCGAGGTGGCCGAACTGGTCGCCCAGGGTGTAGTCGCGCCCGTCGCAGTTCCAGGTCAGCTCGATGTGATAGTTGCCGCTCTCGTCGCTCAGGAACACCAGCTTGGCGCCGTCCCCGAGGGTGTGCTCACGGACCTGCTTCAGCCCGAGGAAGCCGGTGTAGAAGGCGAGGGTCTCGTCCAGGTCCTTGACCCGGATCATGGTGTGGGCCATGCGCATGGCGGTCCTCCTGTGCGTGGGCGGCGAAGGTAGGCGATGCGCGCGGCCTCGACCAGCGGGAGGCCTAGCTTAGCTTCTGGGCCAGGACCTTGGTGCCTTGCTCCTCGAAGCGAATCGTGACCTGCTTCCCCGCCGAACGGGTCACCTCGCCCCGCCCGAAGGTCTTGTGCTCGACGACCTGGCCGACCTGGTAGCTGTCGCGGGCGGAGTAGGGGACGGGCTTGGTGGAGACTCGCTTGGGCTTCTTGGCCTCTGGGAGCACCAGCCCGCGCGGGTAGTAGCTCATGCACTCCTCGAGGTCCTCGTCGCCGTCCTCGCTGTGATCGCACCACAGGGTCGCGCCCAGGTGGTTCGCCATGTGGGCCAGCTTGCCGATCGCGTCCTCGCTGGGCTGCTTGACCATGAGCCCCTCGCCCGTGACCGTGAAGATCGCCTCAGGCTCCTCCTCTCGGGCCTCGGGGTCCTCGTCGTCCCCGGGGAAGAAGGCGACCCCCCCGCTGACCCGCTCGAGCTCACGGTCGAGCTTGATCAGACGCGCGAGGCTATCGCTGTCGAGGTCGTCGTCGCTCAGGTTGAGGTGGTAGTAAACACCCATGGCCGCGGCTCCTGAACAAGAGGTCGAGCAAGCTACCCCGCCCTGATCCTCCAGGTCTACCCTCCAGGTATCTTGATTTCGCCGGGAGGGAGGCAGACCGTGAGTGACCTCGAGCGTGCGCTAGAGCCCTACGTCTACGTCGAGCCGCGCGAGTCGAGCCAGCTGACCCAGCTCGTGGCGAGCAGCGTCGGGAGCGTGGTGGGCCAGGCCGCGGCCAAGGCCGCCCGCCTGGGGCCGATCGGCGCCCTGGTCGGCATGATCGGCGGCGCGGTGGCGGGCCACTGGCTCTCGACCCACCACGTGCGCCTGGGCGAGCCCCGCGCGCGCCGCGATCCCCGCCCCGAGAGCCCCGCCGCCTACTCGGACCGGCGTTGAGTCAGCCGCTCCTCGGCCAGCGCGACCGCGGCGGCCAGGGTGGTCTGGCCGCCCTCGCGGGCGCGCCGGAGGACCTCGCCGACCGTCTCGCGGATCCGCGCCTCGGCGACCTCGACCTCGGCCTCGGCGCCCTCGCCGAACACCGCGACCAG
>CALDQK010000028.1 GCA_937911525.1 uncultured bacterium | reverse complement strand
GCCCAGCCACACCTCGCGCGCGGCGTCGGCCACGTCGCGGGGGTGCACCTCGAGCAGCGACGCGCTGGCGCCGGCCAGGGCCTGCTCGCCGTCCTCGTCGGGGGCCGCGCCCCGCGAGACGAGCGAGCCGCGCACGGCCAGCAGCCCCTCGGGGCCGGCGATCCGCTCGGCGGCCTGCTCGAGCTCACCGGCCAGGCCGGGGGGCAGGGGCTGAGCGGCGAGCCAGGCGCGCAGCTCGGCCAGGGGCGCGTCGCCCTGGCTGAGGTCCAGCGCGGAGAGTCGGCGGCGGACCTCGTCCTCGTGGGGCGCCAGCCAGCGCTCGAAGACCTCGCGGGGCAGGCACGCGAAGGGGGGCACCGGCAGGCCGCGCTCGAGGAGCACCGCCTGGCGGTAGGGCTTGAAGCCCACCCGCTCCGGGCCGCGCAGCTCGCGCGGCCAGAGGAGCGTGGTCTGAGTCAGGACCGGGGCGTTCATGCGGCCACCGTCTCTCGCTCGGGCTGTGCGTTCTCCAGTGCGCTCTCCTGGGCGCTCTCTTGGGGCAGCGACTCCTGCGGCTGGGGCAGCGACTCCTGGGGCGCGCGTCTGAAGGGCGCGACCAGCGAAGCCAGCACCTCGCGGGGGTCCTCGGCGCCGTCACCGAGGGCCACCGGCTCGGGCACGTCGTCGGGGTCGACGGCGGTGCCAAACAGGTAGTCGAAGCAGCTCAGCGCGCCGCCGAGGTTCTTGTAGGCGTGGGCGCCGCTGCGGTCGTGATGCAGCACGTGGAAGCGCGGCGAGGCGATCAAGTACTTGAGCGGCCCGGGCATCTTCACGTTCAGGTTGCTGTGGGTGAAGCAGGCCGCCACGAGCTGGACCAGCGCCACGAAGCCGACCGCCTCCGGGCTGAGGCCGCACAGGGTCAGCAGGAGCGCGAACACCATTTGGTCGCCCAGGAACTGGACGGGGTGCTGGCGCAGGCCGCTGAGGAAGTAGACGTGCTCGATCGCGTGGTGCGTCTCGTGGAAGGGATAGAGCGCGTCGAAGCGGTGCCAGGCCCAGTGCATGGCCCAGATCCCGAACTCGAGCACCAGGCTGCCGAGGCCGACCTGGGCCCAGACCGGGAGGCTGGCCATGGGGCCCTCGTAGTGGCCGCGGGCCAGCCAGGCCACGCCGACGGGGAGGCCGAGGCGCAGGACCGAGGCCAGCACGTGGCCGAGGAAGTCGCAGCCGACGAAGAGCAGGTCCGCGCGGAGATGCGCCGAGTCGGGGCGGGCGCGGTGGGCCCACAGGCCCTCCAGGATCCCGAACACGAGCACCACGGCGAAGAGGACGATCAGGGTCGCGGTCACGCGGCACCTCCGGTGGGGGCTGAGGGGGCGGACTCGACCGCGCGCTGGCGGGCGAGCAGGGTCAGGACGAGGCCGGTCAGCAGGGCGGTGATCACGCGGCACCTCGCTGGCCGGCGCTGGCCGCGAGGGCCTCGCCGCGCAGGCGGCGGTAGACGCGGGCGGGCACGACCCGCCAGCGGCCCTCGGCGCGCAGGACCTCCTCCTCGCCGTGGTAGGCGAGGAAGCGGCAGCTGGCCTCGCGCAGGACGCCCTTGCGGCGCTTGACCTCCAGCGGCTCGGCCACGAGCAGGAGCGGGGCGTCGAGGCCGGCGGGGCGGGCCTGCTCGATCTGGATCTCCTCCAGCACGAAGGCGTCGCCGAGGGGCACCCCGTAGTGGCGGTGGCTGATCGCCTCGGCCAGCTGGCGGAGGGCCTCGATCACGAGCAGCTCCGGCCAGCAGCGCGCCTGGCGGGGGCGGAAGAAGGGGTGATCCAGGGCCGGGGCCAGGCCCGCCAGGAAGCGCTCCTGCTGGAGGTCGCGCCCGAGCCATTCGAGGAGCACGTTCTCCTGGCGGCGCTTGTGGACCCACTCGCGCCGGACGGGCTCGCTCGGGATCGCGCGGCCGCCGCGCAGGAGGGCCGGGGCGCGCAGGGCCGGCAGGGGGATCAGCTCCGAGGTCCAGCGGCAGGCGCCCTCGACCACCGCCACCCCGCCCTGGAGGGCGCGGAGCTGCCAGCGCCCGTCGCTGAGCTCGCGGCCCTGCAGCTCGAGGGGGGCGCCCTTCTCGGCGTAGCGCAGGAAGCGGATCTCGGCCTCGCTGGCCCAGCGGGCCTCGCCGCGCGTGGTCAGGCGGGCCAGCTGGTGGGCCGCCTCGAGCAGGTAGAGCCCCGGCAGGTGGTCGATCTCGTGCTCGAAGAAGAAGTCGTGGTCGTCGATCAGGCGCAGCCGCCCGTCGACCTGGCCTGCGGCCACGCGGGTCGCCTCGACCAGGCAGGGCTCAGCGCCGAACATCGTCGGCTCGATGGGGCGCCAGCTGGTGTCGTTCGTCGTCGTAGCCATGGGTCCTCCTGTTCGTTCCCGGTGAAGGGGAGGATCGGGCACGGGCCTCGAATCGCCTACGAATAGATATTGAGTTTTTCGATAAGCAGTCCTGTGCCTGCGGGGCGACGGACCCTGGCGGAGCCGCCTCGCTTTGGCCTCAAGGCGACCCCCCTCGCGTGCCGACGTAGGTCTAGAGGGGGCTTCTCTGTGGGAGCGCTGCGCTACATCCTCGTGATCGTGTTGGTCGGGATCCTGGCTGCCTTGACGGTGGCCGAGCACACCGAGCGGACGCGCCTCGGCTACGAGCTACGCAAGCTCGAGCGCGAGCGCGTCAAGCTGGTCGAGCAGCGCAAGGCTGCCCGGCTGGGCTACGAGCAGCGCGTGGTGCCCGAGCACCTGCGCGATCGCGCGGAGGCCCTCGGCGTGGCGAGCCCCGCCGAGCTCAACGCCCTGGTCGGGGCGCGGCGATGAGCTCTCAACTCCGGGCGGCCTCGGCGCGGCTGCAGGCCATCTTCGACCACGTCGCCTGGCGCCTGCGCCCCGCCCCGGAGCCGGAGCCGGAGCCCACGGGCCTGTGGAGCCGCGCCCGGGCTGCCCTGGGCCGTGACCCGGGCTCGAGCCGCGCGGCACCCCGCGCCGAGGCGCCGGTCTCGCCCGAGCTGCTGAAGTCGCTCCGCGCGCCCACCAGCCAGGACCTGCGCGGCTTCGCCGCGGCCGCGCGCGAGAACCTGACGCCGCCCCAGCAGCGCCCCCCGCGCCCGACGCGCGGCGCGCGCCTGCGGGCGCGCCTGCTCCTGTCCTTCCTGATCCTGGGCTTCGGCGGCCTGGCCTATCGGCTCTACCAGGTCCAGCTCGTCCAGCACGAGGACTGGCGCCAGCGAGCGCGGGCCCAGCACAAGCGGGTGCACCCGATCCCTCCCGAGCGCGGGCGGGTGCTCCTGCGCGACGACGGGCGCCTGGTGCCCCTCGCCGTCTCGGTTCGCCGCGGCAGCCTGATGGTCGAGGGCCGCGAGGACCGCGACGTCGACGACTACGTGGCCCGCCTCAAGCAGCTCCTGCCCGACCTCAGCGGCGAGGAGGAGACCGAGGTCCGCCGCCGGCTCGCCACGGGCCGCGCCTTCTACTTCCGCCGCCGCGAGCTCGAGCCCGAGGAGATCGACCGCATCAACGAGGCGGCGCGCTCGTCCAAGGAGCGCCTGCCCCGCTCTCACGTCGAGGTCGAGCCGGTGCGGACCTACCCCTTCGGCCAGCTCGCCAGCCAGGTCCTGGGGCTGATGGCCCCTGACCGCACCGGCGGGACCGGGATCGAGGCCCGCTGCGAGGCCTACCTGCGCGGCACCCCCGGCGAGCGCGAGGTCACGATCGACCGCCGGCGCCGCGAGCTGGTCGGGATGGGCGAGCGGATCAAGCCCGCGATCCCCGGCGGGGACGTGGTGCTCTCGCTGGACCGGACCCTCCAGCAGGTGACCGAGGAGGAGCTCGCGCGCCTCGGCGAGGAGCACGAGCCCGAGGGCGCGGCGGTCGTCGTGGTCGACCCCCGCACCGGCGACGTGCTGGCCATGGCCTCCTGGCCCACCTTCGACCCGCGCGACCCCGGCAAGGACTTCGCCCAAGGGCAGCACAACCGCGCGATCCAGCACGGCTACGAGCCGGGCTCGACGATGAAGCCGCTCCTGGTGGGCATGGCCTGGCAGCTCGGCCTGGGCGGGCCCGATCGCTTGATCGACTGCCCCCGCCGCTACAAGGTCCCCGGTCGGCGCAAGCCGGTCGTGGACTCGCACACCGTGGGCACCGTGCCCGAGCTCGAGGTCCTCGTCCAGTCGAGCAACAGCGGCGCGGTCAAGATCTCCTCGCGCATGACCAACGAGCAGGTCCGCCAGACCCTGGCGGCCTTCGGGCTGGGGCGGCGGACGCGGATTCCCCTCCCGGCTGAGATCCCCGGCGACACCCGCTCGCTGGACAAGATGACCCGAGCCCACCTGGCGGCGGTGGCCCAGGGCTACGCCGTGATGGTCACGCCGCTCCAAATGGCCCTCGCCTACGGCGCGCTGGCCAACGGCGGGACCCTCTTCGCGCCCCGCCTGGTCGTCGAGGTCCGCGACCGCAACGGCAAGACCCTGCACAAGAACGAGCCGCGCGCCCTGGCGCGCCCGCTCACGAGCCGGGTCAGCCACGGCGCCCTGCGCGAGGCCCTGGTCCAGGTCGTCAACGGCGACCACGGCACCGCCAAGCGGGCCCGCTCCAAGCGCTACACGATCGCTGGCAAGACGGGCACGACCAAGAAGATCGAGAACGGCCGCTACCACGAGCGCGAGGTGGTGGCCTCCTTCGCCGGCTACGCCCCAGCCGAGGACCCCCGCCTGGCCTTCGCCGTGGTGGCCTGGGGTCCCTCGACCAAGGAGCGCCGCGCCTGGGGCGGCACCGTCGCCGCGCCGACCGCGGGCCGGATCGCCGAGCGCGCCCTCCGCCTGTGGCGGGTCCCGGCGAGCCCCGGGAGCGAGGAAGCCAAGAAGGCGGCCGAGGCCAAGCAGGCCGGCAGTCAGCAGGCTCGCAGCCACTAGGGTTCGCGGGAGTCGGCGTGAGAAGGAGCTGTCGCTGAGTGCGACAGCTCCTTTGCGTTCCGGATTCGGAAGGGCTGACCCCTCCATGTCGGGCTGGCAGCCGATGGGTGCCAGGCTGTTCGGAGGCGGCTTCGCGTGGCGTTTTACGAGGGAAAGCAGGAAGTGAGGAAGTGAGGAAGGACGGCAAGGTCTGCGATCTCGGCCTCGCGCAGCGAAGCCTTGATCGAGGGACTGCTGCCTTGTTCCGCAGCCTTCCTGTCCTTCCTTACTTCTTGCTTTCATCCTGAAACGCCACGTCCTGCCGCCCCGCATCGCGAGTCGATAGCCCCAGCTCGTGTGGGATGGTCAGCCGCCTCGTGCCCGTTCCAGAATCAGGTCGGGAGGTGCCGGTAGGCCCAGCGGACCACGAAGCGGCGGACCCGCGCGCGGAGCGAGGGATACGAG
This sequence comes from uncultured bacterium, assembly GCA_937911525.1. GTDB lineage: Bacteria > Planctomycetota > J058 > J058 > J058 > NORP233. The sequence continues at coordinate 6,518 of CALDQK010000028.1, read as the reverse complement.
ACCCGCTCCAGCAGTGGTCCGTAGCGCCAGAGCTGCTCCCAGCTCCGCTCGGGCTCTCGCCGGCGGTGAACGCTCCGGGCCACCCAGGCGGTCACGCTGGCGCCCTCCAGCGAGAGGCGCTGGGTGTCGAGGGCCCGCTCGACGCCGCGGACGTGGTCGATGCAGGGGCACTCGCTCCAGTGCTCCAGCTCCTGGCGGAGCAGGTCGCGGGGCTGGCGCTCCCAGCCCCAGAGCGAGGTCAGCTCGAGCTCGAGGCGCGAGATCGCGACCGCGGCCTGCTGGCAGGCCGCGTGACCGTGCTCGCTCAGCTCGCTCAGCCAGCGCCGGTGCTGCTCGTGAGGGGAGCGGCGGCGCTGGCGGCCGCGGTCCCGCGGCAGGGGCGCGTCCACGCTCAGCAGCTCGCGCGCCAGGGGGTCGCCCACGTGGGCGGCGGCGTAGAGCGCCGCGGGGACGGGCTCGCCCGCCCGGGCGCGGGCCCGGAGCAGGGAGAGCAGGGCTTCGGGGTCGCCGGGGACGACCCGCTGACGCTGGCGGAGCTCGAGGTCACTCATGCACGGGCGACCCAGCGCTTCACCCTCCCTGTCAGGCCAACACCGCCCCCGCGAGCCCCAGGCGGCGGCTACGCAAGTTTCACTCCTTGCTGCTAGCGCTGGCTGGTCCTGTAGCGGCGTGAATAGAATCCCTGTGTGCCCAAGCCCCCGGACGAGGAAGCGCCGCCGCCCCCCGAGCAGCGGCCCGACGTCAGCGACGAGTCCCTCGAGCTGCCAGCCTTCAAGGTCCCCCGCCGCGGACCTCAGCCCAAGCCGCAGCCCAAGCCCAAGGACCTCGACGAGGCGGCGCGCGAGCTCCACTCGCGGCGCCTGCCCAAGATCGACCCGCCCAAGGGTCCGCCGATCCGGCCCGTGCGCGGGCCGAAGGCGCCCGCGCGGGAGGCCCTCGATCAGGCCGCTCGCGAGCTGAGCTCGCAGCGCTTGCCCCAGCTCGACGAGGATGGGGCCGCGCCGCCCGCCAAGAAGAAGGCGCGCAAGAAGAAGAAGGCGCCGCCGCGCAGCGAGGACCTCGACGAGGCCGCTCGAGAGCTGCGCAGCCAGCGCCTCCCGCGTCAGTCGGACTGAGGATCGCCGCGACTCGCGGCTACTCGCCCTCGTCGCTGGGTTCCTTGCCGCTGGGGGGAGCCTCGCTGCTCGTGGTCTCCTTGGCGCGGGCGACCTTCTCGAGGCCGAGCAGGGGCAGGACCTCGTCGAGGTAGGCCAGCAGCTTCTCGCGGGCGTCGGGCACGTTGGTCGCGTTCAGCTCGAGGATGTGGTCGCCGACGCGCAGGATCACGCCCGAGACCTTGACCTTCTGCGGCCCGGCCTCGAGCTCCATCTCGACGGTCACCCCCGACACGCCCTCGTAGGGCGAGCTGCCGTAGGCCGACTTGACGATCTTGATCATGCCGGCGCCGCGGAACTGGTCGTACTTCGACTTGAGGATCTTGTGCTCGAGCTCGAGCATCGACTTCGACGCGTGCTCGTTGTTGAAGTGCATGTAGGCGAAGGTCACCTGCGAGGCCGCGCCGCGGGCCACGAAGAGCCAGGCGCCGTCGAGGTGATCCATGGCCTCGTCAGCGAGCTTCTTGTCGACCCCGCCCATGCCGCTGCGCAGCTGCGCGTCGTTGAGCTGCAGCTTCTGGGCGATCGGCAGCTCCTCCAGCTTCCACAGCTTGGCCAGCTTCTCGCCCATGGCGGACACGTCGAACAGGTCCTTGGGGGGCTCGTAATACTCCTTGGGGCGGCTGACCTGGCGCTGGGTCAGGGGCGGCTTGCTGAAGCCGCGCGCCTCGGCCTTGGCGACGCCGCCCTCCTGCTCGACCAGGGCGTTCATGAAGCCCTCGCCCTGGACGTAGGGGAAGGCCGCGTCGGCCACGATCGCGCGCATCACGGTGGCCAGGGCCGGGTCGACCCCCTCGGGCACGGTGCTGTTGACCTTGATCAGGAGCGCGAAGGCCTCGTCGAGGCCGAGCGCCTTGGCGGCCTTGCGGGCGACGACCTGCGCGTGCCCCTCCACCACGCTCATGCGCGCCTTGAGCGCGTCCATGCTCGTCTGGTCGAACATGAACGCGCCCAGGTCGTGGGTGCGGTGCTGGGCGGCGTGGACCGCCTCGTGCAGCAGGACCACGTCCAGGAAGGGCTGCTCGAGGCACTTGGGGCTGAACATCTTGCCGAAGGTCTTGAACACCTCGGGGTTGATCAGGATCTTCCCGTCCGAGATCCGCACCTTCCCCATCGCCCCTTGGGCGATCATCTTGGCGCCCTCGGTGAACTGCTCGGGGGAGACGTCGCTGAGCTTGCCGCTCAGACGCGCCGACTCCTCGACGACCAGCTTGGTCATTCCCTCGGTGTCGGTCAGGACGAACTCGATCGAGCCCTCGAGCTTGCGGCCCAGGGCCTGCTCGAAGGCGGGGCGGAGCTTCTGCTCGAAGCGCTCGTTGAGGGCCTTGGCCTCGAAGGCGGCCTGGGGCGCGCTCTCGTCCTGGGCCTGGACGCTCGCGCCGAGCAGGACGAGGAGCGCGCAGGGGAGCCAGGCGCTCCGGGAGTGGGTCGGGATCATGGTGCCTCCAGGCAGCGGGCCCAGAGGTTAACCCCTCACTCCTGAGTCAGCAGCGCGTCGAGGAGGGGCTTCAGCGCGGCGGGGTCCTCGAAGCTGCGCTGCGTCGAGGGCACCGTCGGCGGGAAGAAGGGCACCGCCAGGGTCAGCTGGACGGGCTCGCCCTTCGCGATCAGGGCCTCGACCTCGGCGCGGCTGAGCGGAGGACCCTCGGCCTGGGCGCTCAGGCGGACCCGGTAGCCTTCGGCGCGCCACTGGCGCGGCTGCCCGAGCCAGGTGCGCAGCGCCTGGACGGCGACCTGCAGGGCCGCGGCGTCCTCGGCCTCGGCCAGCTCGTCGAGGCGCCCTTGGACCTGGCGTCGCTCCGCGTCGGCGGTCCGCTGGGCGGGGGCGACCCCGCCGCTCTGGGGCTTGCTGGAGCCGGGGCAGCCGCTCGCGGCCAAGGTCAGGGCGAGCAGGAGGGAGGTCCTATGCAAAGCGATTGCTCCTCACCGGCGAGCCGGCCCAGTGCCGCTCGCGCGTGCCGGCCGCGCGCAGCAAGCCGGCGCTGTGTTGGAGGGGGAGCTCGCGCGCCGCGCGCACCAGGGCGCGCAGCTCGTCCAGGTCGCTGAGGGCCTGCTCTTCGAGCTCGGCGTGGATCACCTCGCGGGCCCGCTCCTCGAGGGGCACCGCCCGCGGCCCGCGCTGGGCGACCTCGCCCTCTTCGACCACCAGCTGCGGGTCCCAGGGGGCCGTGTTGAACTGGTAGAGGTAGGTCGTGAGGTCGGCCGCGAGGGGGAAGTCTCGCGTCCAGTCGGCGGCGTGGGCGAACACGACCTGCGCGGGGCGGTGCTCGAGCAGGGGGCGCAGGGCGCCGCCGACCTCGGCCAGGTCGTAGGCCACGACCAGCCCGGGCTGCTCGCTCCCCTCCTCGGGCCAGGCCTCGAGCGGGAGGTCCAGCAGCTGAGCGGCGGCCTCGGCGACGACCGCGCCGTGGGGGTCGGGCAGGGCGAACACCCGCGGCAGCTCCAGGCCAGCCTCCTCGAGCAGGGCCTGGACCTTGCGCAGGCCCTCCAGGCAGCGCGCGGTCGAGTCCTGGACCCAGGCGTAGCGGCCGCGCATGACCTCGGGGCCGGCGTCGGAGCGGTGCAGGAGCAGCCCGCCGGTGATCACGAAGTGCCAGCCGAGGAGGTCGCTCTCGTCCAGGGGGCGGACCCCGGCGAGGCCGTCGGCGCGAGCCAGGAGGCCCGCGACCCGCTCGGCCATGCCCTCGTAGCGCGGGTCGTCGTCCCCGAGCAGGTCGGGCAGGAGCCGGCGCGGCTCCTCCAGGTCCCCGGTCAAGGCCGCGTTGAAGGCCAGCAGGTAGCGGCAGAGGAAGTCCTCGGCGACGAGGTCGGGGGCGCCCCGCAGGGTCTCGACCGCGGCCACGTGGTTCAGGTCTCGCTCGAGGGCGGACACGAGCTCGGTCAGGACGCGGGCGCTCCGGGGGGAGAGCGCGCGGGCGCGCTCCAGCACGGCGGCCGCGTAGCCGTTCAGGTCGTGCTCGATCAGCTCGTAGCCGAGCTTGTAGAGCGCGTCGACCTCGTCGGGGGCAGCCCGCACGGCCGCCAGGGCCGCGCAGAGCGGCTCGGCGCCGAGGGCCTGGCTGACCTCGGCGAAGAGCTCGGTGTCCGGGCTCTCGGGCGCGAAGGGAGCGGGGTAGCGGATCAGCGGCGCCAGCGCGCGGAAGGCCTCGCGCGGCTCTCGCTCGTCCAGTCGCGCGCGCACGTCCGCGCGGGGATCTCTCGGTTGACTCTCGCTCACGCAGGCCAGGGTAGTCGCTGCGGGTGCCTCACGCCGATGCGAAATGACAGCCCCCGCGCGCCCCCCCGTCGTCCCAGTGCGCCCGGCCGGTGAGGCCCAACACGCACCGCCTACGGCATTCGTTTTGGTTACGAGAACCCTCGCGGCTTCGCCACTCGGGCGCACATGTCCCCCGTCCAGGGCACTCCCTGGGCGGGGGACGCTCTTTGAAGCGACCCGCCCCGAGCAGGAGAGAGGTGTCCCCTGAGCACGCGCGCGACCTTGCCCGAGTCCCAGGTCGGTCCGGCCGAGAAGCTGCTGGACCTCGTCCTCAACGCCTCGGCCCACCTGTGGCACAACCGCCCGGGCCTCGACCTGAACGGGAAGTGGGTCCCCGCGAGCGACCGCCGGCGCGTGCGTCTGCGCGGGCGCGCGCTGCGGCCGGTGCCCGCGGGCCTCTACGTCCCGGCCGCGGTCGAGCTCTACGGGCGCCTGCTCGAGATCTATCAGCTCAACGCCGAGCTGGCGGCCCGCTTCGCCAGCTACGCCCTGCGCGAGAGCGAGTGGCGCGACCTCAAGGTCGCGGCCTGCGCGCTGATGCTCGTGCAGCACCGGGCGGGTGAGCCGCTCCACGACGACGAGGGGCGGGTGGCCTTCTACGACGACGACTATCGCGCCGTGGGCGAGGCGATGCTCCTCTTCTACGAGCAGGGCTCGACGCGCATGCTCAACCCCAAGGGCGTGCTGCGGGTGGCCGAGCTGCTCGAGGCGCCCCGGATCGCGGCCATGAACCGCGAGGCTGGCTTCGCCAGCCCGACCAGCCGCAAGCCGCAGCTCGGGCGCTGGAAGAGCGCCGCGCGCCAGTGGCTGCGCTTTCGCGAGCTGAACCAGCCCCTGCTCGAGGGGCTGGTCAAGGCCGGCTTCAAGCGCACGATCTGCAAGATCGCGCGCAAGTGCGGCTACAAGCCGCAGAGCCAGCGCTTCTTCGAGCTGCTGGGCTGGAAGCAGACCCAGTCCCCCGCGGGCCACCGCGAGGTGGGCCTGGGCGAGCTGAAGCTGGTCAAGCGGGAGCGCTTCGACGGCCTGGGCGAGGCGGAGATCTGCGCGCGGATCGCCGCGGGCCAGCTCTCCTACAAGGAGGTCGTCGGGCGGCTGCCGGCGGAGGTCGGGTTGACGCCCGCGATCCTGGCGGCGCTCCTGCCCTCGCTCTCCGACCGGGACCTGCGGATCCTGACGCCGACCCTGGAGTCCATGGGGCTCCTGGCCGACGCCGAGGTCAAGCAGCGCTGGCAGCGCGCGATCGAGCGCTCGACGGACCAGCGCGCCCTGAACATCGCCAAGAACGTCGCCAGCGAGGAGGTGCGGAGCGAGCTCGAGCGAGCCGCGGACCGCGCCGCCCAGCAGGCGGTCGCCGCGGCGACGACCGAGGACGTGCACGTGATGTTCCTCGTGGACGTCTCGGGCTCGATGCAGCGCGCGATCGAGCAGAGCAAGGAGGCGCTCAGCCGAATCCTGGCGGGCTTCCCGCTCGAGCGGCTGCATGTCGCCAGCTTCGACACCACAGGCACCGTGCTGCGGCCCAAGGCCGCCTCCCGCCAGGCGGTCCAGCACCTGCTCGCAGGCCTGAAGGCCGGCGGGGGCACGGTGCACGGCGCCGCCGTGCGGGCGCTCTACAACGCGGGCGTGCGGATCCCGGCCGGCCAGCGGCTGATCGTGATCTGCGCGGGCGACGAGGCCGGCGAGCACGGGACGATCCTCTCGCTCGTCCTGAGCGAGTGCGGCTATCGGCCCGACGCCTTCGCGCTGATCGACTGCTCGGGCGAGGGCTGGAGCCGCGGGGCCACGATCCGCGAGTGCGCCGCGGACCTGGTCCGGCCCTTCAGCGAGGTGCGCGTGGAGAGCTTCGCGGACCCCTACCAGGTCCCGCGGGTGCTCCAGGCGATTTTGACGGCCCCCAGGATGGTCGGGACGACCAGCCCGGCCGCGGGGCTGGTCGAGGCGGTGATGTCCACTCCCCTGCTGGAGAAGTAGGCCCGTGTTCGACTACCAGCGCTTCCTCGCCCAGCGCGAGGAGCTCGTGCTGCCCTGGGGCGGCGGTCCCCGGATCGCCGCCCCGGGGCGGAGCCTGATCTTGACCCGCCCGCCGGCCGCGGCGGGCTGGTGGCGGG
>CALDQK010000027.1 GCA_937911525.1 uncultured bacterium | reverse complement strand
GCTCGAGCTCGCTCCCCTGCCCGAGGAGCTGGTCCGCTGCGCGGTGCCCCTCGCGCTGACGGCTCCGGCTGAACAGCACGCCGCCGCGCTGAGGGACCTGAGCAAGCTGCCCGTGGCGCTCGAGGCCGACCCTCGCGGCTGGGTCCTGCGGCAGCTCGAGCAGCTCGGCCCCTTGGCGCGTCGGCTGCCAGGCGCCTGGCGCGGCCTGCTCGTCCCGACCCTCCTCTCCCAGCGCGGCGGCGCGAGCGCGACCCTGGGGGTGCTGGAGCGCCTGGCCAAGCACGTCACGGGGCCTCGCTCGCTCGAGCTCCTGCGGCGGGTGGTGACCCAGCGCGGCGCCGGCGCGGTGGACGTGCTGCGGGGGCTCTTCGCGCGGGGCTGCTCCGAAGGGCAGATCGGCTCGCTCGAGGAGGAGGCCGAGCTGCTGGACGAGTTCCTCGAGCGCTTCCCCTTCGCTGCGCCGGAGGCCTACGCCGCCTATCGCGCCGCGTCCCGCGCGGAGGGGGAGGGCGGGCCGGACGTCGAGGCGCTCCTGGCAGAGCTGCGCGAGCTCGGCGAGGCGGTCGTGGCCGGCGAGGTCAGCGAGGCTCAGGCGGAGCACGCGCTCTTCCCCGCGGTGCTCTACCACGTGTTCCCGCCCGCGCTCTCGGTGGGACGCGAGCGCTACGCCTGGCTCTATCGCGCGCGGGCCGATCACCCCGAGCACCTCGCGGCTTGGGTCGAGCGACACGGGCCGCCGCCGAGCGAGCCGCTGCGACTGGGGCGAGGCGGGTATCGGCTCCGCGAGGGCGCCGTGCTGGACGCGGCTCCCTGGGCGCTCCTGGCCAAGACCGTCGCCCGCGTGCACGAGGAGCCGGGGCCAGGGCCGGCGCCGCATGTGCTCGGTCACGCGCTCCTCGACGCCTGGGGGGCGGGGAAGCTGGGGCAGGAGGAGACCCGCGGGGAGCTGCTCGAGCTGCTCTACCGCGCCCACCAGGAGGGCGGGGCCGAGCTGCCGAGCTTCGCCCTCGAGCCGCGGGTGCTGCTGGCCTACCGCGAGTTCCTCGCCGACAGCTGCAAGGAGCTGGTGCAGGAGGGGCTGCGAGCCGCCCGTCAGGAGGAGCCCGAGCGCTACCAGCGAGTGGTGGCCCACAGGCTCGCGCCCCGGCGTCGGGTCGGGCGGGGGCTCCTGCGCGCGGTCCGCGCGACGGTGGCGGCCCACGCGGCGGGTGAGCTCGAGCGCGAGCGGGCGCTGGAGCGGCTGGCGCGTCAGCTCGCCGGGTTCTGCTGCGACGAGGGCGCGCGGGCGGCGCTCCTCACGACCCCGCCGGCTGACCTGCTGGCGGCGCTGCGCGCGCTCGAGCCGGCCGAGGTCGAAGTTCGCCTGGGGGAGGAGCACGCCCGCCTGCTCGCCGACCTCTGCGGTCAGGACCTGGCGGCGATGCAGCGCGAGCTCTTCGGCGCGGAGGGGGAGGAGGGCAAGCTCGAGCACGCCGAGGACGTCGAGGGCGAGCGGACCGAGGTCCGGGTCGAGGTCACCAAGCGGCGCGCCCACGTCCCGATCGGCTTCTGCGAGGGCGTGTGCACCGCGAGCGACGCTCAGCTCTGGGACGACCCGCGCTTCCTGCAAGCGATCCTGTGGGGACCCGAGGGGATCGCGCTGGGCGGAGTCCACCTCCTGATCGAGGGCGAGGGCTTGATCCTGCCTGGGATCAACCCCTCGCTGCGCCTGCTCCAGGAGGTCGGCGACGAGGCCGTGCTCGAGGCCTTGCTCGGCTGGGCGGCCCGGCTGGCGCGGGCGTGGGGACTGAGAGAAGTGTGCGTCCCAACCCACCCCGGGATCGCGAGCAACCGGGCCCGGCTGCGAGAGCTCCTGCGCGCCTCCAGCGCGCCCCTGCGAGCGACGGGCGGGGTGGCCTTCAGTCACTCGCCCTACCGCTACACCGTCGACGAGGTGCGGGTCGTGTGGTCGGCGGCCACGGATGTCGGTGGCGTCGATTAGGTTCTTGTTCGCGTCGGGGCGGGGCCGTGGACGGGACGACCACGAGACTTGGGGGCGGCTGCTCGTCTGCTCCGATTTACCTGCTGAACCTGCCCCCACAGGGAGGGGGAAGGTTGTGATGCCCCCTACGGAGGAAGCATGCCCACTCGCTCGCTGACGGCGGCCCTGGCCCGTCGCCCCCTGGCTGCCGGATCCCTCGTCTTGCTCTGCGCCAGCTGGGTGCTGGTGTTCGCGGGGGAGGAGCCCAAGGACGTGGTCGCCCACCCGCCCGCCTGGGACGAGGCCGCGGCGGCCGCCTTCGCTCAGGCGGGGGTGCCCGTCCCACGCACGGTCGGGGTCGCAGAGACCCAGGCTCCCCTGGATCGGGCCTGGATTCGGCGGGCCTTCGGCTACGCCAAGCCGCTCAGCGCGTCCCAGGTCGCCGCGATCGAGCGCAGCTCCGGCGAGCTGCGTGAGCGACAGCGCGCGGGCTTCTCGAGCCGCGGCGCCCAGGGCGGGGCCGAGCCCCCCACCGGCGGGCGCCGCGACGAGCGGCGCCGCGAGATGGCAGGCAGCCCTCCGAGGCCGGAGCCCGCGCCGCAGTCGGCGGAGGAGAGGGACCTCGACGACTCCGCCGCCGAGGGCGAGGCGGAGGAGCGCCCCAGCGCGAGCCCCGCCCCGGCCAAGAAGACCAAGGACGGGAAGGGCAGCGCCGACGCGCCCCAGCCGCTGCTCAGCGACATCAAGGCCGCGCCGCGGGTCGGCAAGGTGCTCTTCCGCAACGCGCAGGGCAAGTTCGAGTCGCTGATCCCGCGGGCGCTGCGGGTCGTGACCTTCCTCGACGGGCCGCGGGCCCGGACGGCGGTCGACCTGGTGTTCCAGAATCCGCACCCGCGCCGGCTGCAGGGGACCTTCTTCTACCCCCTGCCCGACGGCGCCTCGCCGGCCGCCTTCGGCATGTTCCCCGGCAGCGCGCGGGTCAGCGATCCCAAGCTCTTGGCGCAGGCGACCCTCCTCCCGCCGCTCCCCAAGAGCGTGGACCCCCTCCGAATCGAGACCTTCGCTCCCCAGGCCCTCGCGAGCTCGCAGGCGCGCGAGCTCGTCCCGGACTGGCAGCCGATGCAGCGGGCGCGGGTCGTCGAGCAGAAGCGAGCCCGGCAGGTCTACGAGGAGATCGTGCGCCAGCAGATCGACCCGGCGCTCCTCGAGTGGAGCGGCGCCAACACCTTCAAGGCGCGCGTGTTCCCGATCGAGCCCCAGGGGCTCAAGCGAATGGTCCTCGTCTACGAGCACACCCTGCCGCGCGACGGCGACCACCTGCGCTACCTCTTCCCCTTCCCAGGGCTCGAGTCCCTGGCCCAGGTCGAGGCGCAGGTCCACCTGCGTGACGCCGCGCGGCTGCGGGTCGATCTGCCCCCGGCCGAGGACGTGCTGCGGACCCCCACGGGCAAGCCGGTCCAGGTCGAGGGCTGGACCCGGCTGACCTTCCAGGCGCCGGCGGGCTACGCGGGGGCGCTGGACCTGGTGTTGAAGGCGCCGGCGGGCGCGGAGGTCGTGCGGGGCGACGCGGCGGGGCTCTCCGGCCAGGCGGTCTACGCCCGCGTCCGCCCCGCGGTCCCCGACCGGCCCAGCGCCACGCCGACCAAGCGGGCGCTCTTCCTGGTGGACACCTCGCTCTCGGAGGAGGGCGTGCGGCGGACCCTCTCGGGGCAGCTCTTGCTCGAGGTCCTCGAGCGGGACCCCACGATCGAGGAATACGCCGTGCTGCTCTTCGACGTCCGCCCTCGCTGGTTGCACCAGCGCGGCTACCTGCAGAACAGCGGAGAGAGTCGGGCGCGGACGCGCGACGAGCTGAGCAAGGTCTACCTCGAGGGCGCGACCCACTTCGCGGGCGCCCTGGACGAGGTCGAGCGTCAGTCGTCCTGGCTGGACGAGGGCAGCGCCGCGACGCGCTTCCTCCTCTCGGACGGCCAGATCACCTGGGGGCTCGACCGCTCCGACGAGCTGCTGCGTCAGCACCCCAAGGCGCTGGCGGGCCCCTGGTTCAGCTATCGCTTCGGCGACGTGCCGGTCAACCGCGAGCTCTACGCCGCGCTCAGCCGCGAGAGCGGCGGACGGACCGTGAACGTGCTGGCGGCCAACCAGGTCGAGCGCGCCGCGCTCGCCCACCGCAAGGCC
>CALDQK010000026.1 GCA_937911525.1 uncultured bacterium | reverse complement strand
GCGGCTGGCGGCAAGGCGTGCTCGGGAGCCGAAGGCGGACGCTGAGGGCGCGGCGCGCGCGGGGGGCGCCCGCCTGGCCCCGGAGCCGGGCGCTTCGCCGCCGCGGGGGGGAGCGCCGGATGCGACGCCGAGGAGGGACCGCCGCCGCGCGGTCGCCGCCCGGAAGGTGGCCCCCGGCGAGCCGGGCCGCGACGGCCGCTGGGCCGCGGCCGCGGAGGGGCCTTGGCGGGGGCCGCGGGGAGGGCGGGCGCCGCCTCCTCGGAGGGCGGCAGCATGGGCATCGCGAACACGGGCTGGTCGACCTCGCCGAGGGCCGCCAGGAGCTGCTCTGCCACGTCGAGGCGCCGTGTGTCGAGGTCGACCGGGCGGTCCTGCGCCCCGCCCCCCGCGGCCCCCGCGGCCCCCGGGAGCATCGGCATCAGCTCGGGCGCGTCCTCCAGGGTCGCGGGCGGCAGCGCCGGGAGCTCCTCCTCCTCGCCCGCGGGCGCGCTGGAGGGCGGCAGGGCGGGGAGCTCCTCCTTGGCCTCGCGCCCCTTGGGCTGGCGCACCGTGCGGACCTTGATCGAGAAGCCCTGCTCGGCGCGCAAGAGGGCCGCGTAGTAGACGGCGCCCTGCACGACCGCCAGGTCCGGGTCGAGCACGTCCTCGGGCTCGCGCCCCGTCGTCTCGCGCAGCAGGCGACCGACCTGGGGCATGTGCGAGCTGCCGCCGACCGGCAGCACCACGTCGATGTCGTCGTAGCGCAGGCGCGCCATGTCGAGCACCTGGTCGAGGTAGGTCTTGGTCTGCAGCAAGAGCGGGTGGGTCAGCTCCTCGAAGAGCTGCCGGGTCAGGTCCAGCTTGAGGACCTGCCCGTAGGCGCGACAGAACACGCGCGCCTTGCGCTTGCTCGAGAGCGAGACCTTGGCCGCCTCGCAGCGATTGCGCAGGTCCTGCATCGCCGTGATGTCGTCCCGCGGGTCCTCGCCGTGCTCGGCCAGGAACTCCTCCGCCACGTGGTTCAGCAGCTCATCATCCCAGTCCTTGCCGCCCAGGCGGTGCTCGCCCGCGGTCGCGAGGACCTCGACCCGACGCCCGCGCAGCTCGAGGATCGTGACGTCGAAGGTCCCGCCGCCGAGGTCGTAGACCAGGGCCCGGACCCGCTCGTCCTTGGCCGCGTGGTGCAGCCCGTAGGCCAGAGCCGCGGCCGTCGGCTCGTTGAACACCGAGAGCACCTCGAGCCCTGCCAGCGTCCCGGCGTCGGCCGTCGCCTGGCGCTCGAGGTCGCCGAAGTAGGCGGGGCAGGTGATCACGGCCGACTCGGGGCGAGTCTTGAGCACCGACTCGCCCATGTCGCAGAGCTTGCGCAGGATCACGGCCGAGATCGTCTGCGGGCGCAGCTGCTTGCCGTCCACGCTGAAGGTCCAGTCGGGGTCCCCCATTTCGCGCTTCACGAACTCGACCACGCGGTCGGGGCACTCGACCGAGCGCTCCTTGGCCCGCTGGCCGACGACCGCCTCGCCCGTGTCCGGGTCGAAGAGGACGACCGAGGGAATGCTGCGCGCGCCCTCCGCGGTCGGGATCACCTCGGCCCGCCCGAAGGCGTTCAGGAAGGCGATCGAAGAAAAGGTCGTCCCGAGGTCGATCCCCGCAATGGGACCTGGGGCTGAGTCCATGCCTACGCTCCGCTGAGACAGCTTAGCGAGGTCGACGAAGCCACGCCCGCCCGCGGGCTCAACCTCCGAAGAGGCGTCCGAAGAAGCCCTTCTTCTTGGGCTCGTCCGCGGCCGTCTGGTCGCCGCTCGTCGGCTGATTGGTCGAGGTCGCGTCCTTGAGCGGGTTGAAGCTGCGGCTGACGCGCCCGATCACCCCCTCGATCGCGTCCGCGAGCTGAGCGGCGTCCTGGTAGCGGTCGTCGGGGTCCTTGGACAGGGTCTTGAGCGCGATCGCGCTCAGCCGCGCGTCCGCGTTGGGGTTCAGCTCGCGCGGATCGGGCGGGTCCTCCTTGAGGACCTTGCGGATCACCTGGATCGCCTTCTTGCCGGTGAAGGGCGGCCGGTTGGTCAGGACCTCGAACAGGATCGCGCCCAGGGCGTAGACGTCGGCCCGCCGATCGATCGCGTTGGGGTCGCCGCCCGCCTGCTCGGGCGCCATGTAGGCCGGCGTGCCGAGGAAGGCGCCCATTTGGGTCAGCTGCTGCATCTGCTCGGCGTCGACGTTCTTCGCCAGGCCGAAGTCGAGGATCTTCGGCTCGCCCGACTCCTCGTCGATCATGATGTTCTGCGGCTTGATGTCGCGGTGGATCACGCCGCGCTCATGGGCGAAGTGCATGGCGCGCGCCACGCGCGCGACCACCGCGGCGCCGCCGCGGATCGTGAGCAGCTGCTTGCGCAGGTGGTGCTTGAGGTCCTTTCCGGGCACCAGCTCCATGGTGAACCACGAGAAGTCCTCGTCCCACTGCGCGTCGACCACCCCCACGATGTTGGGGTGGTTGAGGTTCGCCACCAGCTTGGCCTCGCGCATGAAGCGCTCGCGCTCCTCGCTGGCGTTCGGGTTCTGGGTCGGCGGGCGGAGCATGACCTTGAGGGCGACCTCTCGCCCAAGCGAGGTCTGCGTGGCCCGATAGACGGCGCCCATGCCTCCCTTGCCGAGGATCTTCTCGACCCGATAGCCCTTCCACTCGCGCCCCAGCAGGCCCCCGGGGTCGTCCGGGGTCGAGGGACCCCGCCCGGTCGCCGGCGCCGGCGCCGCCCCGGCCCCCGGAGGTCCTGGCGTCGCCTGGGAGGGGCCCGTCGCGCTGATCTGCGAGTTCCACTGGCGCTGCTGCGAGAGGACCTCCTCCACCTGGGCCTGGGACATCCGCTGCCCCTTCACCAGGATCTCGCCGATCTTCATCGGTTGGCCGCGCGCCACGAGCTGAGGCTGCCAATAGAGCGCCCAGTCCAGGTCGGTCTGAGTGATGAACTGCCGGTGGAGCGCGATCTGACCGAAGAGCACCAGCCCGGTGCTCGAGCCGACCCCTCCCGGCCCCGTGGCCAAGGTGGCCTCCGAGGCGGACATCCCGCTCCCGCTCTCGGCCGTGGGCCCGCTCACGAAGGTGGCGTCGGTCGCCGAGAAGCCCTGCTGCCCTTGGGGCGGCGCCGGCGGGGTCGGCGGGGTCGTCTGATTACCAGCCGACACGGCCTCCTGATCCACCAGCTTCACGAGCTTCTTGCGCAGCGACTTGAGGTGCCGCTCCTTGATGTAGCCCTTCTCCAGCAGGACAGCGCCCACGTCGCCGACGCTGGCAGCGAGGCACTCTTGGCCCTCGCTCTGGCTGATCAGGTGGTTCTTGACGGCGAGCTCGACCAGGAGCTCGTCCTCGCGGCTGGCCACAGGCTCTCCCTGGGGGAATCTTATCTCAAGTCGAGCTTCAAAGTCCCCGAGAGCACCCGCCCGCTCTAGGAGTTGGTAGGTTTGCTCCTCGCCTGGACCTAGGAGCCCCCGTTCCGGTGGACGAGCCCAACGTCGTAAAGACGGATCAGATCCCCTTGAGCGCGATCGACCCGGACGCCCTCAAGGTGATTCGGCGTTTGCGGCAACACGACCACACCGCCTACCTGGTGGGTGGCTGCGTGCGCGACCTGCTCAATGGGCTGGAGCCAAAGGACTTCGACGTCATCACGTCGGCCCGCCCCCGCCAGGTTCGGCGACTCTTCAGCAACAGCCGCGTCATTGGTCGCCGCTTCCGACTGGTCCACGTGATCTTCGGCAGCAACGTGATCGAAGTCAGCACCTTCCGAGCCGACCCCGCCGAGATCGAGCGTCTCCAGAAGGAGGCCGGGGAAGCGGATCTCGAGGACGCAGAGCTCGAGGGCGACGACGCAGAGCTCGAGGACGACGACGAAGAGCTCGAGGACGAAGACGACGAAGACGACGAAGACGACGCCGACGACGAAGACGACGAAGACGACGAAGACGACGAAGACGACGAAGACGACGAAG
>CALDQK010000025.1 GCA_937911525.1 uncultured bacterium | reverse complement strand
CGCGGCGGCGAGCGGCGGGGCTCTCCGGCTCGCGGAGCGCGCGCTCGACCAGCGCGAGGAGCTGCGGGGTCAGCCCGCGGACCTCCGCCAGCGCAGAGGCCGCGGCGAACCCGGGGCCGTCAATGGGGTCGGTGATCCGTCGGCGCAGGAGCGGGACCACTCGCTCGGAGCGGGCCAACGAGCGCAGGGCTCCCAGCGAGGCGAAGCGAACCCGCGGGTGGGAGCTACGCGTCGCGTTGAAGAGCGCGGGCAGGACCGCCTCCGCCAGCCAAGCGGGCGGTGGCGTGCCCGGCTGGACCCCGCGGGCCCAGGCGTCCAGCGCGCCGACGGCGCTCTGGCTCAGGGAGAGGGCGGCGGACCCGCGCACCTCCGGGGAGGGGTCCTCCGCCAGGACGCTCGCGAAGGCGCGCAGACACGCCTCGTCTCGGGTGCGGCCCAACCCGCTCAGCGCGATCAGGCGGACCTTCTCCGCCGGGTCTTCGCGCAGGAGCTTCAGCAGGCGGTTGGTGCGCTGAGGTGAGGGGGCGGAGCCGGCCACCTGGCGTGCCGCCTGCTCGCGCTCCTGCGTGGTCGGTTGCTGGGCCCACACCGGCGCCGCCGCGAGGGCCAGCAGGAGCCCGGCCCAGGCCCGCCGCGTGCTCACCGGGGCAGGCCGGCGACCGCGTCGTGGTACTCGCGCACCAGCTGCTCCACGATCGCCTCGATCGACTGCTGCTCGTGGATCTCGGCCACGCCGTGGCCGGCGGACCAAATGTCCTTCCAGCGCTTGGCGCCCTCGGGCGTGCGGTCGGCCGTCCAGTCCTCGGGGAGGGTCTCGCGCAGGAAGTTGGCGTGCACGCCCGAGACCTTGTCGGTGTAGACGATGTCCTCGGGGCCGGCGTCGACGACCATTTGCTTGTAGGCCGGCGGCGCGCCGCACTCCGCGCTCGGGATGAAGCGCGTGCCCAGGTAGCAGAGCTCGGCGCCCAGGGCGAGCGAAGCCGCGATCTGGCGCCCGGTCGAGATACACCCCGCCGCCACGATCGGGACCTCGAGGTTCTGGCGCAGGTAAGGGATCAAGGCGTAGGGGCTGATCCGCCCCGCGTGCCCGCCCGCGCCGGCCGCGACGCCGATGATCCCGTCGACGCCCGCCGCGGCGGCCTTCTGGGCGTGCTTGAGGTTGGTCACGTCGTGCAGCACGGCGCCCCCGATCCCGTGGGCGCGCTCGACGAGCTGGGTCGGGTCGCCGTAGCTCGTCAGCCACACCGGGACCTCGAACTCCTCGCACAGGGCTACGTCGCCCGCGAGGCGCTCGGGCTCGGTCAGGCGGATCGTGAGGTTGATCGCGAAGGGCTTGTCGGTGCGGGCCCGGATCCACTCCAGGTCGGCGCGGAAGCCCTCCAGCGTGCGCGCGTTGAGCGAGGGCATCGCGCCCAGGATCCCGGCTTCGGCGGCGGCGACGATCATCTCCTTGTTCGAGATGATGAACATCGGCGCGCACACGATCGGATAGCGCAGGCCCAGGCGGCGGGAGAGGGGCGTCGAGAAGTCGCTCATGGGCGCGAGTCTACTCGCTCCGCCCCGTGGCCTGAGCGCCCGCCCAGGCTGTGGGTCAGTTGCTGAACACCTGGACCCAGTAGCGCCCGTTGGCGCTGTAGCCCACGCCGATCTTGCGCGCGCTGACAGCGCGAATGTTGTTGCGGTGGCCCGTCGAGTTGAGCCAGCTGGTCATGACCGCGCTCGGGCTGCTCTGGCCAACGGCGATGTTCTCTCGGTTGCCGGCGGTCGCGCCGACCCGATCCATGCGGCTGAACGCGCCGAAGCCGGCGAAGGTGGCCCCGTTGATCGTGAAGTTCTGGGTCTCGTGGCTGAAGTAGTTGCGCCGACTCATGTCCTCGGCGTGGGTCTTGGCGGCCGCCTCGAGGAGCGGGTCGTAGGTCAGGGCGCTCAGCCCCTGCGCCGCGCGGTCCTGGTTGACGAGCTGGAACACCTCGTTGGCGAAGGTCTGCTCAGCGCTGGAGTGGCTGTGGAGCTGTCGGCTGCTGGGGTCGTTGTTGAGGAACCACTCGTTGGGCACGGTGCCCGCCTGCGGAATCACCAGCCCCGGGATCTGGGAGCTGGTGGTCCCGCCCGAGCCGCTCGAGCCGCCAGAGCCCACGGTGACCTGGAAGCTGCGCTCGAAGGTGTCGACGCCGCCGTTGGCGGTTCCGCCGTCGTCCTGGAGGACCACCCGGACCGTGGTCACCCCCGCCGCCTGGACGTCGAAGGTCAGCGTGCGGGTCGTGCCGCTGCCCGTGAGCGCGGGGTTGGCGAGGACCCCCGCCGGCTGGAAGGACACGCTCACGGTGAAGGTCTGGACCTCGCCCAGGCCCGGGCTGACGTCGCTGAGGGTCACCTGCTGCGAGCCCGACCCGGTGTTGAGCGTGAGGTCCGCGAGCGCGGCCAGGGTCGGCGGCCGGTTGACCCCCAGCGGGAGCACGTCGATCGACTCGAGCGCCTCGAGCAAGCTGCTGAAGGTGGTGGTCGTCGTCCCCGACTGGTTGCGGGGGTTCTGCAGGAAGCGCCGCGCCGACTGGGAGAGCTCGACCGTGGCGTCGGCCGCGCTGAGCGCCTGAGAGCCGATGCTGATCGCGCTGAGGCCGAGTCGTCCGTTGAAGCCGCCGTCCCGGTAGTCCTCGGCCAGAGCCTCGACGAGCGCCAAGGGGTCGGTCAGGGAAAGGTCGTTGGCCCGCTGCGAGAGCGCCGCCAGGACGAGCCCCGCTCGGGTGCGGGGGTCGCCCGCGCTGCCGCTGATCTGGCTCGCCTGAGCCGCGTCCGTGAAGTCGAGGGGCGCCACGGTCCGCACGTCGACCGCGCTGCCCAGGCCGAACTCCTGCGCCACCTCGCGGCACACGCGGGCGATCTCGAGCTCGCTCAGGGCGCCTGCCGTGGTGCGCGAGCGCTCGATCACGCGCCGGGTCGCGAAGGTCGAGAGCGGGGTCAGCCACAGGGTGAGCCGACCCGACGCCCCCGTGCCGACGATCGCGCTCAAGGTGCGGCCGGCGTTGGCGTCGAGGCTGGAGAGGCTAGCGCTGGCGAGGGCTCGCGTGACGCCGGTGGCTTCGTCCTCGAAGTCCCCCGCGTTGGCCACGACCAGGAAGGGTCCGGCGCCGCTGAAGTCGACGCTGAAGCTGCCGTCGGACTGGGTCGTGGTGGTCGTGACCTGGGTCAGGCCGCGGGTGACCGCGTCGATCGTGTAGATCCGCACCAGCGACCCGGACACGGGCGCCGCGACCACGCCGCCGCTCGCGCCCGTCGCTCCCGAACCCGTGGTGGTCGTGCCACCTCCGCCTCCGCTCGACGACCCGCCGCAGCCCACGACGAGCAGCGCCAGCGTGACCAGGCTGATTCTCAATCCACGGCTCATGAGTCCCTCTTTCACTCGCGCTACAGGGTGGCAGGCCCCTGGCGGAGCTGCAAAGCCGCTCTCACAGAAGGGGTTATGACCGAGGTGCCGCCGCGGGAAGAGGCCTCAGGGGTAGATCCGCGCGAACTCGCCCGAGACCCGCGGGTTGACGTCGGGGTTCTGCAGCTCGGCGATGTTGCTGCAGCAGGCCGCGGCCGGGTCCCCGGAGGCCGCCAGGCTGCCGCTCCAGAACTCGTTGCCGGGGTAGGCGTTGCCGTCCCAGGCGTACTGCGCGACCAGCAGCTTGCCCGCGTCGGCGCCGACCAGCGGCTCGGCGGGGTCGCGGCGCGAGAAGTGGATCCGGAGCTCGTTGCCGCCGACCCGCAGCAGCTCGCCGTCGCTCGCGCCGCCGCATTGGGTCGCCTGCCCGAACCACGAGAAGTTCAGGTCGGCCAGGTGCGG
>CALDQK010000024.1 GCA_937911525.1 uncultured bacterium | reverse complement strand
AGCGGAGGACGTCGGCGCCCTGCGCGCCGGCGCAGGGAACGAGCGCCCCATAGCTGAAGCCGAGGGCCTGGAGGTGCTCGATCAACGCGGGGGCCTGGGGGTGCTCGAGGGGGAGGTCGGCCCAGAACACGCGAGCGCCCTCGCCCGTGGCTCGCGCCAGCTCGCGCTGGACGGGCCAGGGGCTGGCGAGACCGGGGGCGAAGCGCCACATGCAGCGTCCCGAGTCGCGGTGCCAGTCGACGCTCCACCCGAGCGCCCCGGCGGAGTGACTGGGCGCGGCGGGCGCGAGGGGGATCCCGAGCGCCGCGTAGGTCCGCTCGACCCGCGGCATCAGCCAGGCTGGCAAGCGAGGCCGGCGCGGGGCCGGGTCCGCCTCGACGGGGAGGCCCATGAGCAGGCCCGAGACCGACTGGGACGAGTCGGGCACTCCGCGCGGACGGATCCCGGGGTAGATCCCCAGGAGCAGGCCCAGAGGCTGAAAGCCTGCGCGGACGTTGAAGCGTTGCGTCGCCAGGTGCTGGGTGACCGAGCTGCCCAGGATCAGGCGCGCCCCGAGACGACGCGCCTCCGGCCCCAGCAAGGGCGCGCTCATGCGCGCCATCAGGCCTCGACCGCGGTAGTCGTCCCGCACGACGGCGCGGCAGTGCAAGAAGAGCCCAGGAGTCACCTCCTCGAGGGCAATCTGGCCGACGACGGCGCCGGCGACCTCGGCCAGGTAGTAGATCGAGCGCTCGGCGGCGAGCAGGCCGCGCAGGCGATCGACCTCGAGCGCTTCGTACTCGACGTAAGTGTCTCCGTAGCAATCGACGATCGCCGCGATCAACGCGCTGGCGTCCTCTGGCTCGGCTCTGCGAATGCTGAGGCTCGCGACCACTGCCCTCTCCTTGGCTAAGCGGGCGCGGATTCGAGCTAAAGGAGCTAGATAGGGAAATAATGATGCTTGATGATCGAAGTCGTCCCCGAGCACGTGGGACCTTGACCCGTTAGGGTCTGTCTACGGAATCGAGGTTGGGCGTTTACACATGGGCTCACCGAGCTGGGAGGAAGCCGAGTTCCTGCTGCGGA
This sequence comes from uncultured bacterium, assembly GCA_937911525.1. Classification (GTDB taxonomy): domain Bacteria; phylum Planctomycetota; class J058; order J058; family J058; genus NORP233. Next base: position 941 of record CALDQK010000024.1, on the reverse strand, counting down.
TCGCCCGTGATGCGAGCCTCGGCCGGACCTTCGAGGAGCGCTTCAGCGCGATCGGCCAGAGTCTGCTGACCCTCGTGCCGGGGGTCTCGCTCTCGGCGATGCTCCTCGACCCGAGCACGCCCCAGCCGCTGGCCGGCTACGCCTTCAACCAGGACCCCGAGGTCCTGTTCAGCTACGCCGCCCACTACCGCCACCACGACCCCATGCAGACGGGGATCGCGGAGGCCAGCGGCGAGCCCCTCCTGCTGAGCGACGTCCAGCGCGACCGCGAGTTCGGGCGCGACGCTTACACCGGCGAGCTCTTGCACGAGCTCAACCTGCGCCACTTGCTCGGGATCGCGCTCGAGGTCCCCTCGGGACGCCGCCTCGCCGTCGCGATCCACCGCGCCCGCGCCCACGGCGACTTCAGCGAGCACGAGCGCAACCTGATCCGCATGATCGGCGACGACCTCTCGCGCGCCGCCCTCGGCACGGTCCTGCGCAAGCAGCTCGACGAGCTCCAGCAGGCGGGCGAGGAGTCCCTCCAGCCGCGCGCCGGCGCCCTGATCCTCGACGGCAAGGGCATGATCCTGCACGCCGACCAGGGGGCCCAACACCTGCTCGACCGCTTCGCGGACCACCTCTCGCTCGAGCTCTTGCAGCGAGACGCCGCGGCGATCGCGCGCCAAGCCAAGGAGGGCGACACCAGCTGCCGCCTGAGCCCTCTGCCCGAGGGCGGGGCGCTGCGCGTCACGATCAGCGCGCTCGAGTCGCGGGCGCGCTCGCGCCAGGTCATGGCCGTGGTGGAGTGGCTGACACCGACCGAGTCCTCCGTCGACCGCTTCGAGGAGGTCGCCACGAGCGCCAAGCTCACCAAGCGCGAGCGCGAGGTCGCCCAGCTCGCCGTGGCGGGCCAAGGAAACCAGGGGATCGCGCACGCGCTCGGCATCACGGCCACGACC